>JAZNVD010000058.1:0-4449 GCA_045592645.1 Candidatus Ornithomonoglobus sp.
AAAGGAAAGCAATGATGAAAAAAAATATATTCTTAATACTTCTGTTGACTTGTGTTACCATTGTGACCGGATGTGTAAATCCGAATGTAGAGGAGAGTGACAGCTCTCAATCGCCGCAGATACAACACAAAGAGCTGCGGGTTGATGCGTCATTAGATATGTACGATTATGACGATATGGTTTATGATATACATACCATAAAAGAGGCATATCCAAATCTTGTGACACCGCAGGTAATCGGAAAAACTGCCGATGACAGGGATATTTATGACATAATTATTGGTGATACAAATGCAGACAAGCATATAATTATTCATGGCGGAATTCACGCAAGAGAATATATGACAAGTAAATTAGTGGCAAAGCAAGCAGCATATTATTTGTATCATTTAAATAATGGCAGTGGTGAGTACAAAGGTGTTTCATACGATGAGCTTTTTAACGGAATATGTGTACATTTAATTCCAATGGTGAATCCTGACGGAATCACCCTTAGTCAATATGGTGTAGGTAAGATAAACAGTCCTGACGTTATTGCCGGAATAGAAGAAATTGTAAAAAGCGAGGGTGGAGAGCTTTCAAATTACGATTTCCGGTTATGGAAAGCAAATGCCAGCGGTGTTGATATAAACAGAAACTTTGATGCTATGTGGCAGGAATATGTGGGAGCAGGGCATCCGTCATCAGCTCTTTGCAAGGGAGTAAGTCCTGCTTCGGAGCCTGAATCAAAAGCGCTTGTGGACATAACCACAAGAAACAATGTCATAAGAACAATTAGTTATCATGCAATGGGTGAGGTTATATACTGGTATTTCGGACAGTCCGGAGAACTGTATGATATAACAAATTCTTTTGCCAATGAAATAGCGGATGTAACGGGATATTTACCTGATGATGATTTTGCAAAACTTGATGCAGCAGGATACAAAGACTGGGCGATAGATAAATTAAAAATACCCAGTATTACGATAGAAATAGGACACGGACAAATACCTGTTGCTGAGGAACAATTTAATAATATATGGATTCAAAATAAAGATGTAGTTGCAGCTACACTTTATAATATGAAAATGGGGGATTGAAAAATGAAATGTCCAAATTGTGGAAGTGAACAAGTAAATGATGCGAGATTTTGTGGTGAGTGTGGGCAGGATCTGACTAATCAGATGCAAAACGAGTTTGTTAACACAGTGAATGAAGGCAGACGTCGGGAGAAATTATACATTGCAATTATCATAATAATGGCCTTTATTGTTGGAATTGCAATAGCGATGATAGCACTCACGGGAAAGAACAGTGAAAGTTCACAGGGAGGAATCGGTGCAACAGAAACCACTGTTGAAGACACGCAGTCATCTACTGAAGCACCTGCGCAGGAGCCTATAGTTGTTATTGTGACGCAAGCTCCTACATATGATGTTGCAGTATCAACTATGTATGTGGTAAATTGCGATGAATGGATTTCGCTTCGAAAGGCCCCGGATTCATCAGCATCACGTATCACTACCATACCTTTAGGTGCCAGCGTAAGTTTTATTGAAACATCAAGTAATGGCTTCTACAAAATAAGTTATAATGGAAACACGGGATATGCGTTGGCACAATATCTGTCCAACGAGCCACCAAGAGCAGGTGTAAATCATCCTGCACCTGTAGTGACCATGCGTGTTGTGAATTGTGATGAATGGATTTCGCTAAGGGAAACAGCCTCAACCAGTTCTAAAGCACTAAAAACTATTCCGTTAGGAAAAAGTGTAGAATATATTTCTGATGTAGGAAATGGTTTTTATAAAGTCAGATACAATGGAGTAGTGGGTTATGCCCTTGCACAGTATTTAAGATGATAAAAAGGCAACGACTAATATAAAGTCGTTGCCCTTTTTGACAAAAAATTTAAAGAAATTTCAAAAAGAGTCTTTTTTTATTTAAAAATATGTGATATACTATAATTTAGTTATGTGAAAGAGGGGTGAGGACAGGATAATGAAGAAGATAGGTTTTGATAATGAAAAGTATCTGAAGACCCAGTCAGAGCAGATAAGAAAAAGAATAGCACAGTTTGGCGGTAAGCTTTATCTTGAGTTTGGCGGCAAGCTTTTTGATGACTTCCACGCATCACGTGTGTTGCCGGGGTTTGAGCCTGATTCAAAGATGCGGATGCTTCAGCAGTTAAAGGACGAGGTTGAAATTGTTATTGCCATAAATGCGGCAGACATTGAAGCCAATAAAATCCGCGGCGACTGGGGTATCACATATGACGAGGACGTACTGCGTCTTATTGACACATTCCGTGAGCTGGGTTTGTTCGTGGGCAGTGTGGTTTTAACCCGTTATACGGGACAGACTGCGGCGGAGAGCTTTTTGAGAAACCTTCAAAAGCTTGGTATCCGTTGCTACCGTCATTATCCCATTGCAGGTTACCCTTCAGACGTTGAGCATATAGTTTCCGAAGAGGGCTTTGGAAAGAATGATTATATTGAAACCTCACGTTCATTGGTGGTTGTAACTGCACCCGGTCCGGGCAGTGGCAAAATGGCGACGTGTTTAAGCCAGTTATACCATGATTTTAATCGTGGAATTACTGCAGGTTATGCCAAGTTTGAAACATTCCCCATATGGAATATCCCCTTAAAGCATCCTGTAAACCTTGCTTATGAGGCGGCAACGGCAGACCTTAATGATGTTAATATGATTGACCCCTTCCACTTGGAAGCATACGGGGATACTGCTGTTAACTATAACCGTGATGTTGAGATTTTTCCTGTGTTGAGTGCAACATTCAAGAAAATTCAGGGTAAATGTCCGTACAAGTCACCTACAGATATGGGTGTTAATATGGCAGGAAACTGTATTATTAATGACGACATTTGTTGCCAGGCATCAAAAATGGAAATTCTGCGACGTTATTATTCGGCGTGTGTTAAGAAATACAAGGGTCAGACAGAGGACGACGGTGAGATAAGAAAGCTTGAAATTCTTATGAATCAGGCAGATATTACAGAGGAAATCTGCCCTGCAGTTTCGGCATCACTCGAAAAGTCTGCACAGACGGGAACTCCTGCAGGTGCACTTGTCCTGCCTGACGGCAGAGTTGTTACGGGTAAGACCTCAAGTACTCTTGGTGCGGCATCGGCAATGATACTTAATGCTTTAAAGGAGCTTGGAGGAATAGAGGACGAGCTTGAGCTTATTTCAAGCGATGTATTAGAGCCTATATGTGAGCTTAAGACACAGTATCTTAAGAACAAGAACCCGAGGCTTCACGTTGATGAAGTTCTGCTTGCTCTCACGGTTTCAGCTTTGAGTGACCCACAGGCAAGACTTGCAAAAGAACAGCTTGCAAATCTTGAAGGCTCGGATGCACATTTCTCTGTAATCATAAGTGAACAGGATGAAATGGTATTACGCAGACTTGGAATAAACGTAAGTTGTGAGCCAAGATACGAAACACAACAGTTATATCATAAAAACGGTTAATAAAAAGGCGATGCGTTAAGCGTCGCCTTTTGTGTATCCTGAAAGCTTTTCGATTGTGCGGATGGGTGCGTCCTTTGCCGTGCCCCATTCCATATCACGGTTTCGATAGTCGAACTTCAATGTGAATTTATGAATATCCTCTTTGATTCGTGAGAGTTCTTTTTCTTCCTTTTCCATAAGGGTTGCAATAAATATGCGTGCATCACTGTCTTTAAGTTCTGTAGTTGCACGTTCAAGAAGCAGATTAAAATGCTTCATACAAACACCTTTTGAGTTTTCAAGCTTAACCTTGAATTCGTCATCCTTTGCCCACATATATAAAAGGGTATCGGCATATCTCTCCATTGTGTGGTTTACTTTTTCGCACACGACACAGCTTTTTTGTAAGCTTTCACACATATTCTTTAAGGGTGAAAGCTCATCCTTTGTGTTGCCTTTTTTAAACAGACCCTTTTTCTCCGTCTTTAAGCTTTCCTTCAGCGGAGAAAAACTGTTAAGTTTATTTTGTACTTCTTCTAAATGAGTGTCGAGAATAAGAGCAAGGGGGAGTTTTTTCTCTGAATGAAACAGTGCGTCAAAATGACGGTTACAGAAGCCCTTGTCATTGGAGTTGATACGAAAATCCGGCTCCATCATTGCAGGACCCAATGCGTATTCCACCGCATCACTCTCAAGCTGTTTCTCCAGATGACACAGGAGACACTCGCAGTCCGCCTCGTACGCTTCATTGATGGGAATTGTATAAATAGTTTCTTTCATAGCTTATCCTTTTAAATAGTTAATTGCCTCTGTAACTGAACGTACACCGTAAACCGTAAGCCCGTCGGGAACATTTACCCCGCGAAGTGACTGTTTAGGGACGATTGCAGTTTTAAAACCAAGATTGTGAGCCTCTGCAAGTCTTTTTTCCAGCTTTGAAACAGAACGAAGCTCACCGCCAAGACCTACCTCGCCTATAAACATTGTATCAGG
>JAZNVD010000059.1:0-2605 GCA_045592645.1 Candidatus Ornithomonoglobus sp.
GGGACTCGGCATAACCCTCATAATAGCCGGGGTCATTACCTGAACGGGTGTACTTGATTTTTGCATTGAATAAACGGCTGTATACCGCCTCAATATCAAGCATTGCACACTTACACAAATCATCACCTATGGTCTTGCCTGAACGCACAAGCTCCGATAAAACGTTCTCGTCATTGGCAAGGACTGACACAACATATTCTCTCAAGCTGTCATCAGTAACGCCCTCACGTTCGGCAAATTCAACCATACCACGCAAAAGTGCAGTATTATCCTTTTCAAGCATAGCCTGAATAGTCTTATCCTCTAATATCTTGTGGAAAATAAATAACTCCATTTTAAACTCCTGATTTATTCTGATGTTTTTTCTCTTGTCATAAGGTTGTTAACGGCAACCCTCGGGTCAACGTCACGGTAAAGGACGTTATACGCCTCGTCAATAATAGGTGTTACAACACCGTATTCCTTGCCAAGGTTATATGCAGCCGTTGATGTATTTACACCCTCAACTACCATATGAACTTTCTCCAGTACCTCCGGAAGCTTCATTCCCTTACCTAAAAGCTCACCTGCCGTATGGTTACGTGAAAGGGTACTTGTACCTGTAACAATAAGGTCACCAAGTCCCGACAGTCCTGCAAAGGTAAGTGCATTTGCACCCATTGCCACGCCAAGACGTGTAATCTCGGCAATACCCCGGGTTATAAGTGCCGCCTTTGTGTTATCGCCGTAGCCTAAGCCGTCGGAAATGCCTGCACACAAAGCAATAACATTCTTTAGTGCTCCACCCAACTCAACACCGATTATATCCTCTGATGTATATACACGAAATGTTTTGTCCATAAACACATCCTGTAAAAACTGTGCCGTTTCCTTTGTTTCTGACGCAACAACAACCGTTGTGGGAACACCACGGCTTACCTCCTCGGCGTGTGACGGTCCGCTTAATACTGACACATCAGCCTGTGGTATCTCCTCTTTGTAAACCTGGGAAAGTCTTAAGCTACCCTCAAGTCCCTTTGAAATGTTTACAATTTTCTGTCCCTCTTTAACAAAGGGTGCCATACCCTTTGCAGTAACTCTCGTTGCAGGTGAGGGTGCGGCGGTAACAATTACCTCTGCCCCGTCAATACACTCACCCATATCGTGGGTACAGATAATATTATCAGGAAACTTAATCCCTGCTAAAAATTCCTTGTTTTCACGGTCACGGTTAAGACGGTCTGTTTCCTCCTGAATCCAGGACCACAGATAAACCGTGTTTCCTTTTTTTGCAAGAAGCAATGAAATGGCAGTTCCCCAGCTTCCCGAGCCTATAACTGCTATCTTCATTTTGTCTCCTCCTTTTTCTTTGCACCAAGCTTATTCTCTTCACCCTTAACAAGTCTTACAATGTTTGAACGGTGACGTACAATAAGCAGAATACCAAGTATAAGAACGCATATAAAACGCACAACATCAAAGGTGTTTGTAACAAACATCACCGCAGTCTGTGCTATCATAAACACAACTGCCGCCATAACTGAACCAAGGGACACATAACGTGTTATTGCCATAATAGCAAGGGCAATAACAAGAACAATCAGTCCGATTTTCCAGTCAAGAAGGAGTACTACACCCAATGATGTTGCAACACCCTTTCCCCCACGGAAACCGAAGAATACGGGGAAGTTATGACCTAAAACAACCGCAACGCTTGCAATATATGTCCCGATATCCGTTACACCAAGCTTCATTGACAGCTTTGCAAGAAGGATTGCGACAACGCCCTTTAAAATATCAATCACAAGGGTGATTATGGCATACTTCTTGCCCATTGTACGAAGCATATTGGTTGCACCTGCGTTACCTGAACCGCTTTCTCTTATGTCCTTTCCCGTTACAATTCTTGAAATAAGAATTGATGAATTGATACTGCCTATCAGGTAGCATACAACTGCTAAAACTACTGTCTGGAAAATTCCCATATCTGTCTCCTTTACTGGTCCTTTTTATTTCTTTCACGGATAATAATGTTAATAGGTGTTCCCTCAAAGCCGAAATTCTCACGAATCTGGTTTTCAATAAATCTCTTGTAGGAGAAATGGAATAAATCCTTATCGTTTACGAATAACACAAATGTGGGAGGTGCAACTGACGCCTGTGTACCGTAATAGATACGCAATCTCTTACCCTTGTCCGAGGGCGGCTGCTGCTTGTTTACCGCCTCATTAATAACATCATTTAACATACCCGTCGTGATACGGCGTTTATGCTGCTCATTTACCTTTTTAATCTCCTCAATAAGTGCAGGAATGTTTCTGCCCGTCTTTGCGGATGTAAACATAATTGAAGCATATGACATAAATGCAAAGGTTTCACGCACCTTGTACTTAAACTCGTTCATTGTCTTGTCATTTTTCTTGACAATGTCCCACTTGTTTATTACAAAAATACACGCCTTGCCCTGCTCGTTGGCATAACCTGCAATCTTTGTATCCTGCTCGGCAATGCCCTCTGTGCCGTCAATCATAATGATACATACGTCACTTCTGTCAACTGCCGCATAGGAACGAAGGACACTGAATTTTTCAATTGCCTCATTGACCTTACTCTTGCGGCGGATACC
>JAZNVD010000060.1:0-2049 GCA_045592645.1 Candidatus Ornithomonoglobus sp.
ACTACCGTTGCCGTAAGCGCCTGCACAGGTTTGTGTGTTGGGTTTATGGCGTCAATGTCAGATACAGGCACTGTGATTTTAATGGGCGATTACGGCTTTGGCGCAATGTTTGCAGGGTTTATCCATAATTTCAAAAAGCCGGGTGCGTTTGTGGGATATATATCTGCAGTGTCGGTTATGCTTATTTATGCGCAAAATATATACGATGTTCCGTTAGGCATTTTAAACGGAGTCATCGGCGGAGTTTTGTTTCTTTTTACCCCAAAATCTCTTGACGAATATTTCAGGTGCTTTTTTACAAAATCCATTCAGGTGGAAAACGTAAGCCCTACACGGAGAATGAAGGAATATATCTCAATGAAGCTTGAACGCACATCGGAGACTTTTTCCAATTTATATAACTGCTTCTTTGCAATGAGTGAAGCAAGGCTTAAAAAATATTCCGATGACATTGGTGTTATTCTTGATGAAACTGCCGAGAGGGTGTGTACGGGATGTAAAATGTGCGGAAAATGCTGGCAGACAGACTTTCGCAAAACTTATAAAAATATGCTAACCCTTATCAGTACCATAGAAAGCGAGGGCGGACTTTCATTTGATAATGTCCCCGAAAGCTTCATTAACCGTTGCGAGAGGACGGGGGAGTTTATAAGGGAAATAAATCACGTGTATGAGTTATATAAACGTGATGTCTTAAGACGCAGTGATGCGGTTACAACCCGAAACCTGATTTCTGCTCAATATAATGAGTTAAGTCATATTTTTGAAGATATGGCGGGCGATATAAAAGACGGGTTCGAGTTCCTTGAAAAAGAAGAAGAGGAGATTATAGAAGCCCTTGACAAGGAAGGGATTGTACCCTATGAAATCAGTGCGATTGAAAGTATGAGTGGTGTATGTGAGGTATACCTGCGACTGCCTCATTCTGCTTCCTTTGAAATTTGTGAGGGGATATTGTCCCATGTGTTAAAGAGGACAATGGTTTATGAGCTGACAGAAAACGGATTGAGTAAGTTTTCGTCAGGGGCGTTGTATCAGGTGGAGTCCTCCGTTCTTCAGCTTGCCCGTGACGGCTTCGGGGTAAACGGCGACAGTGTTACAATGTTTACCGTGGGAAGAAGCAAGTTCTATTGCATAATTGCAGACGGAATGGGTAGCGGAAATGAGGCAAAGTTTGAAAGTGCTTCTGCCTGCAAGCTTTTATCAGACTTTCTTAAATCAGGCTTTAATGTTAAAACTGCTCTGGGAGTGCTTAATTCTGCTATGTGCCTTAATATGGAAAATGAGATGTTTTCTACCATTGACCTTTTGTGCGTTGATTTATATACATCCGAGGCACAGATGTATAAAATCGGCAGTGCACAGACCATAATGCTCAAAGGCGGAGAGGTAAAAACTGTTTCATCCCAGTCAGCACCCATAGGGATTTTATCAGACATAACCATTGACAAAAAATCCGTGGCACTTAAGGAGGGCGATGTTATCCTTATGATGAGTGACGGAATAACGGAAAGTGGGTACAGTGTTTCAAGAACAGAGTGGATAAGAAAAATACTAATTAAGCCGTGGAAAAATATGGATGACTTAGCGCGTGAGGTTATGGACACGGCGTTAATCAAGAACAACAATCTTGCACGTGATGATATGACGGTGGTTGCTATGAGAGTTATGTCAAAATGAAAATAATACCATAAATAAAAGACAAAAGTCTGCACATAATACTACTGTACAGCGGATACGGGACGGAAAAAAGCGTAGCTGTTGTACAAATACCATTTCTATTATCTGGGAGGACACGCACATGAGTTGTAGTTGTAGCCCTAATAAAAGCATTAAGTGCACAGTGACACAGTGTAAGAATCATTGCAAGGATGAAGATTATTGCGCTTTGTCAAGCATTGTGGTTGGCACACATGAAGCAAACCCCACAATGGTTGAGTGCACAGACTGTACTTCATTCCAGTTGAAGTAAGGGAGAACGGGACGCGTCAGCGTCCTGTTTTTTCGTTTGGAAAATGTTTCGTTAATTTTACATTTATATCACAAAGA
>JAZNVD010000061.1:0-3201 GCA_045592645.1 Candidatus Ornithomonoglobus sp.
GACGAGGAAAGCGGAAAATACCTGCACGTTCTTGCGGAGGATGATACGGAGTATGAAGCTTTAACAGGATTATATAATTACGAGTTTTCTGATGTACATTTATTTAAGCTCAACGGAACACCCGTGAGTGCAAATCTTATCAGAAAAACAGATACCAGTGAAGTTTATGCGGTTCCCGTATTTTATGAGGACACTCTGTCATCCATAAGAGTAATAAAGAATAAGAAAGACAATAAGTGGGAATACGATATATGCGGTGTATGGACGGGATATGGCTCCGAGTCTGTTTTAGGCCGTGAGTTTGTAAGTCTGGGTTCAGGAAGTGTTATTACTCCTGCTTACAGATTTTTTGGCGGTGGAGATGATGAATATATTAAAGGCAAGAGTATAAGGCTTGTTTTTGGTGGTGTAAACATATCGGAGAAGATTGCATCAGACGGTGATTATATGTTGTCTTATACCGTTTCTGATATATTCGGAAATAAAACCGAGAGTAATACAACAAACGTATCAGCTTTAAAAGGCAAATTTATAACAGCAAATTAATTTATAAGGAAGGGAGATAATATGAGAAGAATTTTAGCAATCTGGATTGGTAAAATACTTGGTGTTGCAGGGCGGCTTGCAGGCAAAAAATCTTCATCAGGTCCCGGTGCCGTTGCTCTTAAAATCTGCCCTTCACTTATAAGCGATATGAATAAACGTGTAAACAGGAAAATAATAGTTACCTGCGGAACAAACGGAAAAACAACAACAAACAATGTTATTTGTACTGCCCTTGAAGCAAAGGGCTATAAGGTACTTTGCAACCGTGTAGGTGCTAATATGCTTACAGGTGTTGCCACTGCTTACATTGATTCGGCGGATATTTTTGGCAGAGTAAAGGCAGATTATGCGTGCCTTGAAATAGATGAAGCATATGCAAGAATTATTTTTAAGCATATCAAACCTCATGTTATGGTTATTACAAATCTGTTCCGTGACCAGCTTGACCGTTATGGTGAGCTTGACGGTACAACAGGACTTATCCGAGATGCCATAGCTATGGTGCCCAATCTTAAACTTGTACTTAATGCAGATGACCCGGTCTGCGTACAGTTTGGGAAAATGGACGGGGTTAGTGCAGTTTATTACGGTGTGTCAGAAAAAGTTCTTGATGAGGTTGAGGATGTCAGGGAAGGAAAGTTCTGCCCCGTATGCTCAAATGAGCTTAAATATAATTATTATCACTATTCACAGCTGGGTGATTTCTATTGCTCACACTGTGATTACAAAAGACCCGAGCCTGATTATAAGATAACAGATGTTTCTCTGTCATCTCCTATGGCATTTTCTATAAACGGCAAACCTATGGAGGTCAACTATAAAGGCTTTTATAATATCTGTAATCTTGCTGCAGTATATGTTGCACTTGAAGCTGTGGGTGAGAGTACAGATAATTTCAGTGAACTTCTTAAGGCGTACAAGCCCCAGACGGGACGTATGCAGGAGTTTAATATCGGAAAGCCCGTGATTTTAAGTCTTTCAAAGAACCCTGCAGGATTTAATCAGGCAATTACAACGGTCTGTCAGGACACAAGGAAAAAGGATGTAATCCTTGCCATAAATGACGGAACGGGTGACGGAAAGGATATTACGTGGCTCTGGGATGTTGGTTTCCCGAGGCTTCAGGATGATAATCTTGTTTCACTTACAGTAACAGGTATCCGTCGTTACGATACGGCATTGAGATTTAAGTATGAGGATATCAATGTTACGGTTTCTGATGATATGAGAAGCGCTATTGAATTGGCACTTAAAACCGATTCGGAGATTATTTACTGTATGGTAAATTATACCGCGATGTATTCCACAGAAGCTCTTTTAAAGGAATTGGAGGGGAAGAAATGAATATAAAAATCACACACCTTCTTCCTGACCTTTTAAATCTTTACGGTGACAGCGGTAATATAGAAAGTTTGCGTCACAGACTTATGTGGCGTGGTATTGAGGTTGAGATAACAGAGCATACAAGAGATATGGGAGCTCCTGACCTTAATGAAACCGATATTCTTTTCATTGGCGGAGGAAGTGAAAAAGAGGAAAGAACGGCAGTTGAAACTTTGCGGAATTACAGCGATGCCATAAAGGAATATATAGACCGCGACAAGACACTTATTGCAGTTTGCGGTGGTTTTCCGCTTCTTGGCAGATACTACACCGATGGTGATGAAAAAATAGAGGGCATATCTGTTCTTGATATTTACACGGAAGCGACAGACAAAAGGATTATCGGAGATATTATAATTAAATCAGAGCTTATTGATTCTACCGTGGTGGGCTTTACAAACCACGGTGGAAAGACGTATATAAACGGGTATACACCTCTTGGAGAGGTTGTTTACGGAGTGGGTAATAACGGAGAGGATACAGGTGAGGGTATTCATTTTAAGAATGTTTTTGCCACATATATTCACGGTCCGTTGTTTCCTAAAAACCCAAAGCTTTGTGATTTTGTCCTTGAGAGGACTTTGGCAGTAAAGTATGAAGATTTTAACGGTCTTGCACCGTTGGAGGATGACCTTGAGAACGAGGCACACAGATTCATTATTGACAGATATTTAAAATAAAAGGCAAGGCGACAGCAGTCGCCTGTCTTTGCGTTGGGAGATAAAGAAATGAGTTTAAAAACCTTTGTAAAAAATTCAATACAAAAGGTTAAAAATGCCCCCTTGAGAGCATATGCACCGTGGGTGGGTGCTTTTTTGGGTGTTATGGTTTTCTTTATCCTTGCAATTGTAACAGTAAATGGTTCTGAAAATAAAAGAGAAGTACAAAACGGTATTGTTACGAGATTTCCCATTAACAGTGGTCATATATTCGGTACGGAAGATGTTGATATGGATATTATTATGTCCTGGCATGACAACGTTATAAGGCTTGAGAATGCACAACCTGTAAATGTTAAGCTTGATGCCGTATTATACCCTATTACGGTTAGTGACAGAACCCTTGTATTTTCAAGCTCAAACCCTGAAGTTGCAGAGGTGGACGGGGAAGGAAATATTCTGGCGAAACGCCCCGGCTCTGTGGAGATAACGGTTTCCAATGATTATACGGGGATAAACGCAAAAGCATACCTTCAGATAGTTCAGCCCGTTACAAGTCTGTATTTAAAAAGCACATCCATTGATATGTATATAACAGATACGGGAATAAGAG
>JAZNVD010000062.1:0-2299 GCA_045592645.1 Candidatus Ornithomonoglobus sp.
CCCTTAATTCGTCGATACTCTTTTCCATACCCTGAAGGGCAAGTCTGTACTCATCATATTCAAGCATTTAATCACATCCTTTTTTTCTTTATTGTTCTGTTATCTGCCGCAGCAATGTTTGTATTTTTTGCCACTACCGCAGGGGCAGGGGTCGTTTCTGCCGACCTTTTTCTCGGCACGTTTGGGTTGTGCCTTAAGTGTGCCGTCACCACCTGTATCAAGGGGCTTTGCAACCTGCTCACGGACAATCTTTACCCTGGGCTGTGCACTCATTACATATCTGACAGTGTCACGCTTGATTGCATCAAGTAATCCATCGTAAAGGTCTGCCGCAACACTACGGTACTCGACAACAGGGTCGTGCTGACCGTATGCTCTTAAGCCGATTTCACGTTTAATCTGCTCCATTTCGTCAAGGTGGTCCATCCAAAGAGTATCAACCACACGAAGCATAAGAACTCTCTCAAGCTCGGACATCTGCTCACCAAATACTTCGCACTGGGCATCGTATCTCTTTTCACCGACTGCCATAAGCTTCTCGCGTATCTCATCCTTTGAATCGTTCTCGGAGGGTCTGAATTCACCGCCTGCAAACAATGTGCTGTTGGCAAACTCTGTAAGAGCTCTTAAGTTCCAGTCCTTTGAAGACTCACTGATACCGATAAAGTCATCCATCGCACTGTCAATAACCTGCTCAATCATACCGCGGATTGTATCCTTCAAATCGTCACCGTCAAGCACCTTCTGACGCTGTGCGTAAATAATCTTACGCTGTTGGTTCATAACCTCATCATACTGAAGTACGTGTTTACGTGAATCAAAGTTACGGCTTTCAAGGTTCTTTTGTGCGTTTTCAATTGCATTTGTAAGCATCTTTGCTTCAATGGGCTCGTCTTCTGCAAGGCCAAGACCTGTAACCATTGCCTTAACTCTGTCACTGCCGAAAATTCTCATTAAGTCATCGTCAAGTGATAAGAAGAACTTTGACGCACCGGGGTCACCCTGACGTCCTGCACGACCACGAAGCTGATTATCAATTCGTCTTGACTCGTGGCGTTCAGTACCAATAATGAATAGACCGCCAAGTGACAGTACCTCGTCACGTTCGGGCTGAATTTCTGCCTTGAACTTCTCATTAAGCTCTGTAAACACACGGCGTGCGTTTAAGATTTCCTCATCGTCTGTATCACCGAAGCCTGTAGCCTCTGCGATAAGCTCATCCGTAAAGCCCTGCTTTGCCATTTCGTGCTTTGCAAGGTATTCGGCGTTACCGCCAAGCATAATATCAGTACCACGGCCTGCCATATTTGTGGCAATGGTAACTGCACCCTTTTTACCTGCCTGTGCAATGATTTCTGCTTCTCTCTCGTGGTACTTTGCGTTAAGAACGTTATGCTTGATACCTGCCTTCTTAAGAAGCTTGCTCAAGGTCTCTGATTTATCGACGTTTACAGTACCAACAAGTACGGGTTGTCCCTTTTCGTTACATTCTTTAATCTGCTTTATAACCGCCATATACTTGCCTGCTTCTGTCTGATATACACTGTCGTGCATATCTTCACGGATAACGGGCTTGTTTGTGGGAACGGCTACAATGTCAAGCTTATAAATATGCTGGAACTCCTCTTCCTCTGTAAGGGCAGTACCTGTCATACCTGAAAGTTTGCCGTAAAGACGGAAGAAGTTCTGGAAGGTGATTGTTGCAAGAGTTCTGCTCTCGTGCTCAACCTTAACGCCTTCCTTTGCTTCGATTGCCTGATGCAGACCGTCACTGTATCTTCTGCCGGGCATAATTCTGCCTGTAAACTCATCAACTATCATAACCTCGCCCTCGGGGGTTACAACATACTGCTGATCGCGGTGCATTACGCCGTTGGCGTGAAGTGCCTGATTGATATGGTGAAGCAGTTTCATATTCTCGGGGTCAGACAAGTTTTCAACACCGAATGACTGCTCTGCCTTTTTAACACCGCGTTCTGTAAGGGTTGCGGTTTTTGCTTTTTCGTCTACAATATAATCTGCGTCAATATCAGTATCTAACTGTTTGTTATCCTGTTCGGTCAAAACAAGCTTTTTTAATCTCTTTGCAAAAACATCTGCAACCTGATAAAGTTCGTTTGCCTGCTCACCCATACCTGAAATAATAAGGGGAGTACGCGCCTCATCGATTAAGATTGAGTCAACCTCGTCGACAATTGCATAGTTGTGACCACGCTGTACCATTTCTTCCTTGTGTACAACCATGTTATCACGAAGATAGTCAAAGCCAAGCTCGTTGTTTGTACCGTAGGTAATATCG
>JAZNVD010000063.1:0-8557 GCA_045592645.1 Candidatus Ornithomonoglobus sp.
GCCTTCGCCTTAAGAACGTCCTCTGTCTGCTTATCGCCTGAAATCTCACGTTCGATTATAATGTATCTGTCATAGCCCTTTTCCTTAAGACCTCTGAACATTCCATAAAAGTCAACTCTGCCCTCACCTACAGGAGTTTCTGCACCCAACACACGGGGGTCTGTGGGGGGAACGCCGTCCTTGCCGTGTACATTTCTTACATACTGTCCAACAGTATAAATAAAATCAACGGGGTTTGCATAACCGTACATTAGCATATTTGCAGGGTCCATATTAATGAATAAGTTGTTACGGCCAATGTCCTTTATAAGTCTTAACAGGGTTACCGCTGACTCACCGCCTGTTTCAAGCAACAAATTCATTCCCATTGTTTCGAGGTGCTTACACAACAGCTCAATCGCTGTTAAAAGTGAAGCGTACTCGGGAGCAAAGGGGTTATTGGGGATAAAGCCTGCGTGGATTACTATGTCTGTTATCCCAGCCTCGTGAGCAAACTCTGCCGCTTTTCTTATATAATCAACACGGCTCTTTCTGTAAGTTTCAACGTTAAGACCTGCAGTTAAGAAACCATAGTAGTTATCCCACACAGTGTCCTCGTCATAATATCCGCAGAACTGTGCAGAAATATCAATACCGTGTTTCTCTGCCGCCGCCTTTATAATCTGTGCATCTTCCTTTGTGTACACTTCAGGCTTATACACTATCTGGCACGCTGAAAAACCGTTATTTTTGAGAGTTTCAAATTTGCTTTCTGCTTCATTTATATCTGAAATTCTCAACAAAGTACCTAATTTCATACTATTCTCCTTATTTAATTTCTACTGTCTTTTTCTCTCTTGCTGACTCAAACGCCGCCATCAGTACCTTCATTGAACGACGGATTTCCTCGTGCTTTACAATCTGCTCCTCACGTCCCTCAATAACTGCAACAACGTTTTCGTAGAAATCCTCCCATCTGGGCATTTTATCAGGCAAGGGCAAAGGACACTCCTCTACCTCGGCTTTTGGTCTGGGCCACATTGTCCTTGAAAGACCGTTGGGGGTATAAACGCAACCCTGCTCCCAGTCAACCTCCTTGATGTTTGCCTTTACCATTTTACCCTCACGTTTAAACCACTCATAAATGGTAGCACTGCCGTCATCGGCTGACAAATGCCATCTCGGCTCGGGTACATAACACCACAGGTCTGCAATTACCTGTGCCTTTAGTCCGTTTTCAAACTCAATTGAAACACGGCACACATCGTCAACCTCAGGGAAACGCACACTCTGTAGCTGTGCATAAACATACTTTGGCTCGCTATCGGCAAGACACAGTACCTGGTCAATCATATGTATACCCCAGTCATACAGTGTTCCGCCGCCTGCCTCATATGAACTACGCCATCTGCCTGAGCTTCCGCGGTTACTGTAAAGACGTGAGTCAAGAAAATAGGGCTTTCCAAGCATATTCTTGCTCATTATCTCTCGCATAATGGCATAGTCATCGTCAAATCTTCTATTCTGATGAATTGTATAAAGCTTGCCTGTTTTATTGCTTACTGCAATTACTGCTTCAAGCTCCTCCAGATTAAGACACGCGGGCTTCTCACAGACAACATTCTTGCCTGCCTCCATTGCCATTATTGAATAATACTTATGGAAGTTGTTGGGCGTAGCAATAATTACAAGGTCAATATCGGAGGACAAAAGTTCTTCTGCCGTTTCACAGACTGTAAGTCCGTTCTCTCGGGCAAGTGCCTGTCTTTCCTCATTGATATCATATATTACCGTAACCTCAAGGTCGTCAATACGGGAATTTATGTTCTCCGCATGCCACGATCCCATATTTCCGTAGCCGATAATTCCTGCTTTGTGCTTCATTAATTTTACCTCTTACTGTGCGCTTTCAATTACTTCCTTAATTGTAACAGGTCTGTTCTCATTACATGAAATAAGTGCCGCATCAATAACTGCCTGACACTCAAGACCGTGCTCAAGAGTTGCAGTGTATTCGTCTGTCTTACCGTTTGCAAGGTCGATAAATGACTGTGACTGATTAGCCTTTGCAAACTCCTCGGGAGGTGTAAGCCACTCTACCTTCTTTGTCTTGTTATCAACATACTCAATTGTCTGCTCGCCTGCAAGATGAGTGTAAATAAGCTTACCTGTTTCACCGTAAACCTCAAACTGAATAAGGTCGGGAACTGTTGTAGCAGTTCTTGAAACTGAAATTGTACAGCTTGTGTCGTCCTCCATCTTTGCGATAATGTTTGCCCAGTCGTCAGTATCAACGGGTACTATCTCGCCTGTTTCCTCGCTGGGACGTTCTGTTATAAAGATACCTCTTGTAGCGTATACTTCCTTGAACTTCTGACCCCAGAAATGGGCAATATCAATCATATGTGAGCCAAGGTCGCCCAAAACGCCTGAACCTGCACGTGAATCGTCAAATCTCCATTCTCTCTTTCTGCCTTCCCAAAGACCGCTGTCCTTGATACAACGGATATACATATGGTAAAGCTTACCAATCTTACCCTCTGCAATAAGATACTTCAGGTATCTTGTATAGGGGCGGTATCTCCAGCTCAGGCAAACAAATGAATCAACACCTGTCTCCTTAACAACATCTGCAAGCTTTTTAACCTCACCGTAGTTCATACCAACAGGCTTCTCAACAGAGAAAGTCTTGCCTGCTCTTGCAACTGCCTCTGCAATCTCGCAATGAACGCTGTTCCATGTTGCAATATCAACAACGTCAACGTCCTCACAAGCAATAAGGTCGTGATAATCTGTAAAACGTCTGTTCTCGGGAATGCCAAGCTCATCGCCTGTAGCCTTAAGCTTTGCCTCATCAATATCACAGATAGCTACGATTTCACACCCTTCTACCTTTCTGTAATCGTTCATATGGGCCCAGTTCATAACTATGTTACCCATACCAACAATACCAACTCTTACCTTATTCATAATAATTCCTCCTTTTCGGATCATTTTTTTACATTTTAATTATATTTATATTTTCCAAATAAATCAATTGACAAATCAGTTATTTTATTGTAAAATACAGTCAAGTATTTGGAATGACGAATTCAGTTAAAGCATAAATTCCGAAAAATTCATTGTAAAAATTTGGTGGTGAAAGTGTATGATTATAAAATATGATGACCTGTGCTCAACAGAGTGTGTTTTAAGTAACATTGTTGCACTACGCCTTAACGCAGATAATAACATCACTTATAACTACGAAACAATGGGCCGTGCAAAGCATCTTATATCCTACAATCTTGAGAATAACCGCCAGTATTATCTCAAGAGTGAGCATATCCGTACAGTAAAACCCGGTGACATTATGTTCTTCCCACACGGCTCAAAATACCGTTCATTTGTTGAAAATCCCAACCTTCCCGTTGACGGTATTGTTGTATCCTTTAACCTGTACACCCCCGACGGTGAGCTTATCCTTCTTGACGAAGGTATTAAATACATAACCAACGACAGTCACGGCAAGTATCTTAAACCCTTTAAAAAGATACTTTATTCAGCTATGAACCCAACGGAGAATGTTTTAAGACTTCGGGGTGAGATGTATTCACTCCTTGATGAATTCTTTTCCGACAGCCGAAAACGAGAAGCCTTCAAGGAAAACTATGAGGATATTATAAAAGCAATCCATATGCTTGAAAATCATCCGGAGAAAAATGTAACTATAAAAGAACTTGCAGATATGTGTCTTATGAGTGAGTCCTCATTCTTGAGAAAGTTCAAGGACTATTCGGGCGGAATAGCACCCGTGAAGTACAGAAACAACATCCGACTTGCTCTTGCTGACGAGCTTTCAAACTCGCAGCTTACCCTTAACGAAATAGCAGAACGCCTGGGCTTTTACGATGCAGCTCATCTTTGTAAGACCTACAAACAAACCCGTGGCGTCACATTAAAGCAAATAAACAAATAAGGTTGCACCAAAAGGTGCAGCCTTATTTTATTTCATTTTAAGTCTTTTAATTGTTTCCTGTGTTGCAGAAACCTCATTCTTTGAGTCACTGTACAGAAGTGACGAATAATAAAGCTCCGTTAACGCCATCTTATAATCAACTCCGCACAAATCAGATACTATTCTTGCGCCTCGGTCTATAAGCTTTTTATTGGAAATGTTAAGGTATGTCATATAATTTCCCGTAATTCTGCCGTAAAGTGCCATTGTCGCAGTTGACACGGTGTTTATTGCCATTTTCATACCTATTCTTTCAAAAATATTCATCAGTGTCGGCTCACCGTCAACCTTAAATACCAATGAACACGTCCCCTTGTACGCCTTTGCTGCCTCAATAAATTCAGGAATTGGGTCAACACTGTCAATCCACACTGCAATTGTGTCCTGACTCTCGCGTTCCGTATCCCTTTCCTTACCAATTACAAATTCGTACATTCTCTCCTTTGAAATATCGGGAATTTCCGTTTTGATACCTACGGAATCATAATATTCCTGTTCCCATTCTATACATCTGGGGGGCCTGCCAAGGCAGTCAAGCCACGCACTTTTGTTATCAAGGGTGGGATTCTTTACATATGCCCAGGATAACGGCAAATCAGTTCTCATCTGCGGTCTGAAAGGCGGTGTTGTAAAGGTCGGTCCTCTTTCCGTCGTATCGGTTAAGACATCAAGGGTATATTCTTTAGTGAAGTATGTTACATACCCCTTTCTTTTATAAACCTCCGCCTCAACCTCAATGTATTCCGCCATCATCTCTACGACGGCTTCAGTCATAAGATAATTAAGGGTGTTTTTAAACTTTTCTATAAGCTCTTCCTTTGTAATCTCACTGTTAATAACCAGCTCAAGTGCAGACATTATAACCAACTGCTCAATGGTGGATGACTGCATTCTCGATGAACCCGCAATCGCAAACGCACCGCAGGGGAGATAAAGGGTTGATACATTCTCTCTTGAATATAAATCGTCGATTCTCTTTACCTTGCCCTGCATTTTTGATATATCACTGCAGACTACCATATAGACCTTTGCACCAAGTTCATTGGCACGGATTGCACTTCCTACAATTGAGGTTGTTTCACCCGTCGCAGTAACACCTATTAACAAATCACCCTTTGTTACATTAAGCTCATCCGTCTGCTTACGGCTTAAAACCTCGTAATCCTCAAAGCTTTCAACGGAACGGATAAGGGCATAGTCACCGCCCGTCATAAGAGTCATAACTCTCTCACCCATCCCGGGTTTTCCGATTTTATTTACGGCTCTCTTAAAGGACTTGTCAATGCTCATACAAAGTCTGCCTGACGAACCGCAACCTGACAAAATTATCTTACCGTCACCGTCAAGCACCTCTTTTATGCAGTCACGGAACTTATCAAACTCATCCGAATAAAGAGTTTTTTCATATAAATCAATAAGGTCACAGTCAACGGACTGAAGCATCCTTACTCCGTCTGCAACATTCTTTTTTATTACTTCACTTAAATTTCTTGTTTTGGGATTGGACTGCTCCGCCTCAATATATCCAAGGAAGTAATCTGACTCCTCATTTATAAATTTCTCCGCAAGAGCCTCTGCCTGCTTTCTTAAATTATCCATTTTTATTTCTCCACTCTCATAAGCATCTGTGAGGGCTGTTCTTTCGTAGGAAGAATAATTTTTCTGTCCCTTGTTTCATAAACACTGCCACTGAAAATTTCTCTGTATGTACCGTTTTCGGGTAGAGTAATTTCAGTTTCATCCTCACGGGCGTTATAAACACCTGCAAAAGCAGTGTTTACAAACGTAGCAACTCCTGCTTTTGCATAAATATGAACTCCGCTTTCCTTTGCAATTTCCTGGAGCAACTGTGCAGGGAGATTTCCCACTGCACTATAGTAAACTGTGCTGTCACCTACATTCTTTGATGCGACACCGCATTTTCCGCTTTTTGTAAGAGTGCCGATACAACAGGCATCCTTATCGTTAACTGCAATCACAGGGTTAAGAGCAACTGCACCCTCATACTTTACATATCCGCAGTCGATTTCCTTTTCGGCAACGCTTAATTTTTCCATTGCCATTCCTGTCATATGCTCCATTCTTTCAATGCTTATACCATCACCGTCTATGTAATCACAGGGGCCTGTAAACACAATACTTCTGCCGTCTTTTTTAAGAACATTATTAATATACTCACGGTCAGAATCACTTATATAAAAAGCATTTAAGAAGAATATCATTTTATATTTTTCAGCACCCACTGACTGCAAATCTGCCATGGAATAAATATCATACGGTGCACCCATATGTGCAAGACCAAGACGTTGGTCGGAAATGTAGACATCATTTGCCTCACTCATTTTGTTTACATAGTACATACTCTCCGAGCTTACAAACACAGCAATCTCCGAGGCACTTTCCGTTTTGATATTCTTTATATTTCTGTCAACATCAATAATATCCTTTACTCCTGCCATAAGTCTGTCATCATAGTACCAGCCCTCAAGCATATCAAACCACCAAAGACCCGTTCTGCGGTATACTTTCTGCATATATTCTCTCTGCATTGCAGTGATTGTTTTCTCAGGCGTTTCAAGCAAATCTGTACGCATTTTTGCAAGGTTCTGCAATGCTTCAACGGCCTCACCGCCCTCTGACATACGTCGGGGATTATCCTTCAGGGTCAGAACATTGTAATTCATATGGTCAAAGGATATAAAATACATTTTGTTATGATAATCAAGAGTTTCTGACAAAAGCATAACCGTGCTGGGGTCTTCATAATCACGGAACTGATATGACGAAGGTGTCGCAAGCAGGTCAATGTCAGGACTGTTATAAAGCTTATCATATTCAATATGACCTGCCTCCCACAAACGCTTGCCACGCAGTTCAAGAATATAACCGAAAAATACACCCACTATTTTTCTGTGATTTAATACCTCCTGTGCCGCTGCCGCATAATATAGAACGGTATCAGTTATAAGCTCATTATGAAAGCGTCTGTACTCAATAATCTTTCTGTCAGCAACAGGGTCAAGGAAACATTCCTCCTGTGGCTTTTCAAGCTCGTCTTTTGTGGGTATGGTTATTTTACTGTCCCCCGTATATTTTCTGTATGCTTCAAGCTTTATGGGATGGGTTTCCTCATAATCATAATCGCTGAACCATTCCGTTGTGTGTCCCCCAAGGAGGAAATATGAAACGACACGGTCGCCGTGTTTTTCCTCGCAGTGTCTTATTACTGCCTTAAGGTAGTCGGCGGTATCCCTTCTCCATTTCTCATCTGCTGCAATCTGTGAAAGGTGAGTAAAGGAACTGCTTCTGCCGGGGTTTTCCTCATGCCACCACTCGCGGCTGTCAAGATGAATATTTAAAATAAAATATGAATTCTCGGGTGCCGTCTTATAAAACATTTCAAACTGTCTGTCAAGAGATTCGAAGTTGTATTCACCCTCACCAAACCATGTTTCACCATAGGCAGAATATGGGATTTTAAGGGCAGACTTAAGGCCTGAACAGTAAACGTTAAAAAGACGTATTCCCGCCTTATAAAAATCAGATACATTATTTTCTGTGGGACGGAATGACTTAAACGAAAGAGTATCTATGGTCTTTCCGTCGACGGCTATTTTAAGCTTACCGTTTTCTCTTACTATTTCCGATTTCATTGTTATCTCCTTTGGGTAATTTAAACTTTACAGTTCTATGGTAGCATTTATAAACCACATTCGCAAGATAATTTTCAATACAATTATAGGATTTTTCAACACTGCTATTGACAAGTCAATTTACAGGAATTATACTGATTATATAAACAATATCTGCGAAAGGCGGTGTTTTATGACATTTTCAGATTTGTATAACACCCATTATTATGCCACAGTAAACGGTTGTCTTTTTCAAACCTGGAAAACGAGAAATCACTTCTCTTGCGTTGATACTCCGAGAAGGCTTAATCTGCTTCTCTATCTGAAAGACTGTAAGGCTGTATTCCGTATGGCAAGTGGAGAAACCGTCTGTGCATCACAGGGAAATATTGTCTATATGCCTATGGGGGCAAGATATGATTTGGAAATAACCGACAGAAAGAATGAAACCGCAGGCACCTTTGGTATTAATTTTTTGTTGCGTAATGATACGGAAAATTCCTTTGTGGTAAGTAATAAACCTTTAATTTTTAAGGTTTCAAACACCTCTTACTTCTGCGATTTATTTTCAAGAATGAGCAAGATGTCAGATGCACATCTTACATCCAACGCAAGGCTTAAAAGTATATTCTACGAAATTGTGGCATCTCTGTGCGAAACACAGGAGCATAGCAGAATAACAGAAAAAGAATTTAAAATTATCGAAAAGGGTATTGTTTATCTTGAAAATGACCATAAGCTGGAAAAGTCTGTTGCAGAAATTTCTGCTATGTGTTCTGTCAGTGAAAATTATTTCCGCAGACTTTTTAAGGAATATTCAGGTGTTTCACCTAAAGAATACATATTAAGAGCAAAAATTGATAAAGCCAAGCTACGCCTTTATGAGGATAATATCCCTATTTCAGAAATAGCGGAAATCTGCGGTTTCCCCGACACTGCATACTTTTGC
>JAZNVD010000064.1:0-4942 GCA_045592645.1 Candidatus Ornithomonoglobus sp.
CCTTCACCATTCTTGTCCACCTTGAGTTCAAGCATCTTCTTTTCGGAAATGTAGTCAGGAACCATGCGGCGTGCAGTACACTCCGCTGCCAGCTTTGTAAGATAATAATAAGGCGAATCCTCATGAATATTCTGCTCTTCAAGAACATAAATAAGCTTCGGGAATGCAGGTGTTATCCATACACCCTTTTCATTCTTTACTCCTCTATATCTCTGCTTCAGAGTTTCTTCAATGATTAGAGCAAGGTCCTTTTTCTCCTGTTCATTCTTTGCCTCATTAAGGTACATAAATACAGTAACAAAGGGCGCCTGACCGTTGGTTGTCATTAGTGTAACAACCTGATACTGAATCATCTGGACACCATTTTTAACTTCCTCACGAAGTCTTTTTTCTGTTATTTCATCAATTTTCTCTTCAGAAATATCTGTACCGATTAATTCGAATTCCTCTGTTACCTGCTTCTTAATCTTCTTACGGCTAATATCAACAAAGGGTGCAAGATGAGTAAGGCTTATACTCTGTCCACCGTACTGACAAGATGCAACCTGTGCAATAATCTGTGTCGAAATATTACATGCAGTTGAAAAGCTGTGAGGCTTTTCAATTAATGTTTCACTGATAACTGTACCGTTTTGAAGCATATCTTCAAGATTAACAAGATCACAGTTGTGCATATGCTGTGCAAAATAGTCTGCATCATGGAAGTGAATCAATCCTTCCTCATGAGCTTCAACTATATCCTGCGGTAACAGAATACGTCTTGTAATATCTTTACTTACCTCGCCTGCCATATAGTCACGCTGAACACTGTTTACAGTGGGATTCTTATTTGAGTTCTCCTGCTTTACTTCTTCATTGTTACATTCAATTAATGAAAGAATTCTGTCATCTGTTGTGTTTGATTTTCTGACAAGTGAACGGTTATATCTGTACTTAACGTAGTTTCTGGCAATCTCAAAAGCACCGTTTGCCATAATCTGGTTCTCTACCATATCCTGAATTTCTTCCTCTGATACGGCTCTGTTCATTTTTTCGCATTTATAATTTATGTAATCTGCCGCTTCCTGGATCTGTCCGTCAGTAAGCTCTTTATGCTGACCTGAGTTATTAGCCTTTGTTATGGCAGCTATGATTTTTTGTATATCAAAATCAACTTCTGCGCCGTTACGCTTTATAACTTTCATAACTTTCCATCCTTTCCCGAGATACTATATATTGTGTTTTCAATCACTGTATATGTATATTAACACACAAAATACAGTTTGTCAACAAGTTTTTCAATTACATTTGTGTATATATTATATTACAAATGTTACACTTAATACACGACCGAATAAAAAATTTAAAAGTGGTATTGTAAAAAGCCTTGTTTTATGCTATAATTAACCCATAATAATATTACAGGAGAAAGTTTATGTCCGATAAAAGACAAGAAAAAATTCGTAATTTTTGCATTATTGCTCATATAGACCACGGTAAATCTACTCTTGCCGACAGACTTTTAGAATTAACAGGCGTTGTAGAGAAACGTGATATGGAAGAACAGATTCTTGATGATATGGATCTTGAACGTGAACGTGGTATAACCATTAAGGCACATGCAGTTACTTTAAAATATAAGCGTCCAAATGGTGAGGAATACACATTAAATCTTATTGATACTCCAGGTCACGTAGACTTTAACTATGAGGTTTCCCGATCACTTGCAGCCTGCGGAGGTGCAATTTTAATCGTTGACGCATCCCAGGGAATTGAAGCCCAGACTCTTGCAAACACATACCTGGCAATAGATCACGATTTAGAGGTCGTTCCCGTTATTAATAAAATTGATTTACCCTCTGCTGATCCTGATAATGCAGAACGTGAAATTGAGGATATTATTGGCATCCCTGCAGATGATGCACCGAGGGTAAGCGCTAAAACGGGGCTTAATGTTGAGGATGTATTAGAGGCTATAGTCGAAAAAATCCCCTCACCCACAGGTGATGCAAACGCGCCGTTAAGAGCTTTGATATTTGACTCATATTATGACAGTTACCGTGGTGTAATTGTATATGTAAGGGTTAAAGAAGGCACATTAAAGCCCGGTATGAGAATTAAAATGATGGCAACCGGTGCTGAATTTGATGTTGTGGAAGTTGGTCAGATGAGTCCTGCCGGACTTATTAAATCGGATTCCTTATCAGCAGGTGATGTCGGTTATATTGCAGCAAGTATTAAAAACATACAGGACACACAGGTTGGTGATACAGTTACCACTACCTCAAATCCTGCAAGCGAGCCATTGCCCGGTTATAAAAAGGTTAATCCTATGGTTTACTGCGGTATATACCCTGCCGACGGTGCTCATTACGAAGATTTAAAAGAAGCTTTGATGAAACTTCAGCTTAACGATGCCTCACTGATGTTTGAGCCTGAAACATCAGTTGCGTTAGGCTTTGGTTTCCGTTGTGGTTTCCTTGGACTACTACATCTTGAGATTATTCAGGAAAGATTAGAAAGAGAATACAATCTTGATCTTATAACAACGGCTCCCAGTGTTATATATAAGGTATATAAAACAGGCGGTGAAATGGTTTGGTGTGATAACCCAACAAATCTTCCCAACCCTGCAGAAATTGAGCATATGGAAGAGCCTATGGCAAAGGCATCAATTATGGTCCCTAAAGATTATGTAGGAAACGTAATGGAGTTATGCCAGGAAAGACGCGGTATATATAAGCATATGGAATACCTTGACGATACAAGAGCCGAGATATTCTATGAGCTTCCCTTAAATGAAATAATTTATGATTTCTTTGATGCATTAAAATCACGCACAAGAGGTTATGCTTCATTTGACTATGAATTATGCGGATACCAACGTTCATCACTTGTTAAACTTGATATTCTGCTTAATGGAGAAGCGGTTGATGCACTGTCATTTATTGTATTTAAAGACAGTGCATACGCACGAGGCAGAAGAATGTGCGAAAAACTCAAAGAGGTTATTCCCCGTCAGTTGTTTGAAGTGCCTATTCAGGCGGCAATCGGCTCAAAGATTATTGCAAGAGAAACAATTAAGGCGTTAAGAAAAGATGTTCTTGCTAAATGTTACGGCGGTGATATTACCCGTAAGAAGAAGCTTCTTGAGAAACAGAAGGAAGGTAAAAAGAGGATGCGTCAGGTAGGTACTGTTGAAGTTCCCCAGGAAGCATTTATGTCAGTTTTGAAACTTGACTAAATTTTCAGGCATATAAAAAAGATGACAGATATTTAAAACTGTCATCTTTTTTCTTGTATTATTACTATAAAGATTGTGTAGTGTTGATACAATGATGTTTCAATGTCTGTTATTCATTTCCTGTAAGGTCAACTACAGTTATATCGTGTCCTGTTGCAGGAACAATTTTTTCAAATACATCGGATGTGCGGAATTTAAGACTTGATGTGTTAATACACGGGTGGCAGCCAAACCAATCTTCTTTAAGCAAATCTTTATCTACAAGAAGCTTAACGCGGTTTTCCTTGTCGTTTATAAGCCCGAGAACACTTACAGAACCCGGAGTTATATCAAGGAGTGCTTCCATATCCTCTACTCCCGCAAATGAAAGTCTGGAAGAGCCAATCTGGGATGACAGCTCCTTTGTTTTAAAAGGCTTGTCACCGGGCATTACAAGAATATAGTACTGCGACTTGTTTCTTGGACACAAAAACAGATTTTTGCATATCCCCACGCCCAACACACTCTTTGCCTCGGCACACATCTCCATAGTTTCCGCAGGCTCATGATCAACTCTTGTATACTCTATCCCTAAAGAATCAATAAAATCATAAGTTCTCTCTTCTTTGGGTATTCTTTTATCTGAAGGTCTTCCCTTCTGCACATCACTTATTTTCATAATAAATACCATTTCTTTCCCAAACTGGGCATATCACACCATAAGGTTACAAGTCCATACCTCAAATTTCGTAAGGAATTTATAATCAGGATGCCGGTTATTTAAGACAATTTTTCATATTGTCAGGTTAAAAATTATTTTTTCATATTCTTAAATATTTTTTGTTCATCTTCAGAATAATCATTGAATGATTCCAAATATTTTATGTTAGCATCATCTATGAACCGTGAAATATAAGTTCTCTTCCCATCTTTATCTTCATAATATCCACTCACAAATTCTTCTTTTGGGATCGTTATATGTACCCTACAAAGATTGTTATCATCAATAACTACATATCCTTCGTCAGAAAGAATATACAATATATCTTCATTCTTTTTATGTTGAGTTACCTTCCCTATTATACTCTCCTCGTTGCCGTCCTCATAATGTATACACAGAGTATCATTCCCCGCTTGATGATACAAAACATACTTATCATTCCACACAAGCACTGTATCTTTGCCAATAACGATTTCTCCGCGTTCTATTGCAGCAAGCCTCTCTTGTTCTTCTTTTTCAAGTTGTTCTGCAACAAAATTCCAAAAAATATTAGTAGAAAACTTAAAAATAGGTTTTAACGAAAAAAGCGTTATTATTATAACTACGAGAATTAAAATCCACCATTTCTTCTTCAATCAAATTCACCTCTTTCGCCAAATTTCAACACTCTTACTAAGCTTATATCCAGTCAGAACTAAAATCTATCATTCATAATAAATACCTTATAAAATCGACATTATTTAATCACAATGTAGCACAACATTCCCACATTCAAGAGTCTTTTTAACATCAATTACTCTCTGATTGGAGCTTCCTCTCCATTTAAGTTGTGTGTTTTTTAGATTTTCGAGAAATCTGCCGTCCACAAGAACATCAATATAATTAATAAGTTGAAGGTCCTTTACTTCCTTCCATAAATATCCTGTATATAACCATATAGTTTTATCAGGAAATTTTGATTTTACCTCTTTTATAAGTTCTGTCAGTTCTTCTCTGTTTGACGGAAGTAACGGGTCGCC
>JAZNVD010000065.1:0-7355 GCA_045592645.1 Candidatus Ornithomonoglobus sp.
TCAGGTTATCCTGATACTCCGCTGATAAAATCATACCGCAGGAGTCGTAACCCATCATTTTACGGGGCTTAAGGTTGGCAATGAACACTACATTCTTACCAATAAGCTCGTCGGGGTTGTGGAACTGTGAAATACCCGATAAAATCTGGCGTTTCTCTGTGCCTACCTCAAGAAGGAATCTTAAAAGCTTCTTTGACTTTGGAACTGGCTCACATTCAATAACCTTACCTACTCTTATGTCAAGCTTTTCCCACTCGTCAAACTCGATGTAGTCCTTATAAGGTGCAATCTCAATCTCGGGCTCCTTGTTGGCTTCCATTTCAGCCGCAAGCTCCTCAAGCTTCTTTTCCATATCAATTCTCGCAAACAGTACCTCTGCCGCACCTACCTTTGTGCCTGCAACAGTTGTACCAAAGTTTGTTACATTCTCATAGCTTAAGTCTGTCGCACCAATCTGCTCTGCAATTCTCTTTGATGTTTCAGGCATATATGATGACAACAATGACGCAATAATTCTGATTGCTTCAATCAGGTTATACAATACTGTACCAAGTCGGGGCATTGTTGCCTCGTCCTTTGCAAGTATCCACGGGGTTGTTTCGTCAATGTATTTATTGGCACGGTTTACAACCTTCCATATCTCGTCCAGGCTGTCTGCCACGTGGAAAGTTGACATTTTCTTTTCCATTGCCGCCATTGCAGATGTTGCAACGCTGATTAAATCATCATCAAACTCGCCCTTAACATCACCCGGCTGGATAACACCGTCAAAGTACTTGTTAACCATTGAAACTGTTCTTGTAACAAGGTTACCCAATGTGTTTGCCAAGTCACTGTTATAACGGCTTATAAATACCTCATAGGTGATTGTGCCGTCCTGTGCAAAGGGCATTTCGTGAAGCATATAGTATCTTACTGCGTCAACGCCGAAATGACGAACCAAATCATTGGCATAAATAACGTTACCGCGTGACTTACTCATTTTCTCCTCGCCAAACAACATCCAGGGATGACCGAATACCTGCTTGGGTAAAGGCTCACCCAAAGCCATAAGCATAATAGGCCAGTAGATTGTGTGGAAACGCAAAATGTCCTTACCTATAATATGAACATTTGCAGGCCAGTATTTCTGGTACAAGTCACCCTTTTGGTCAACGGAATAGCCAAGGGCTGTAATATAGTTTGAAAGAGCATCTATCCACACATAAACCACGTGACCGGGGTCAAAATCCACGGGGACGCCCCATGTAAAGCTTGTACGTGACACGCACAAGTCCTGAAGTCCAGGCTTAATAAAGTTGTTAAGCATCTCGTTCTTTCTTGACTCGGGCTGAATGAACAGAGGATTCTCCTCAATATAGTCCTCCAACTGCTTCTGATACTTGGACATTTTGAAGAAGTATGCCTCCTCCTTTGTCTTCTCAACGGGACGACCGCAATCAGGACAACAACCGTCCTTTAACTGTGTCTGTGTCCAGAAAGACTCACAGGGGGTACAGTACCAGCCCTCATATTCACTTTTGTAAATATCTCCCTGGTCGTACAGCTTTTTAAATATCTTCTGTACTGCCTTTTCGTGATGCTCGTCAGTTGTTCTTATGAAACCGTCATAGCTGACGTTTAACATATCTGCAATATCGCGGATTTCTCCTGCAATATTGTCAACGTGCTCTTTGGGAGTGATACCTGCATTCTCGGCAATCTCCTGAATTTTCTGACCGTGTTCATCTGTGCCTGTCAGGAAATATACATCCTTACCGATATATCTGTTATGTCTTGCAATAGCATCTGACAAAACAATCTCATAGGTGTTACCCACGTGAGGTGTTTTTGATGTATATGCTATGGCAGTAGTCAAATAAAATTTTTCCTTCTCCATTTGTTGTTCTCCTTATTTTGTAATCTCATTGAGGTAATCCCCAAAGATTTTAATTTCCTTTATCGTAAATGCTCCAAGCTGTTTTAATATCTTGATTGGTCTGCGGAACAATCCCACCTTGTAAAGGCTTATAATAAGCATCAATAGCAGCGGACCTGTGATAAGTCCGATAATTCCCCAGAACTTGTAGCCCATAAACATGGCAACGAGGGTTACAAGGGGATTGACACCGATTTTATCACTTACAAGCTTCGGCTCTATAAATCTGCGTAAAAGCATTACTGCAAAATATGTCGCAATATAAACGATACCAAGAGTAATGTTGCCATCTATGAAATATATTCCCGCCATAGGCCATAGTACAAGACCGCTTCCGAAGAATGGCAGTGCATCCAAAAACGCAGTTATAGCTGCAATCAGCACCGCATAGGGTGCATTAAACAATGAAAGTATAATGAGTATCAGCATAAATGCCAGCAACATCAGTATACCCTGTGCCTTTACATATCCCCCAAGGTATGTTTTGCACTGTTCTTTTATTTCTCTTATCTTTATAACGGCTCTCTCGCCTAAGGTCTTATGAACAAAGCCCGTTACGGTTTGCTTTTGTGTTACCATAAAATACATCGACAACACAAACATTACAATCCAGATAAGTGCGGGTGGCAGTGACTTTGCCATTGCCTGTGCGGCATCTACAACGGGAATGTTATGAACGAAATCAACACTTGACTTATAAATATTTCCCCATGCCTTGTCCACTACATCCTGCACCACGTCAGGCATTGCAATATACATTCCGCTGAAGTTGTCAACTATATTATTCCAGTTTCTACGCAATGCACGCAACAGCTCCGGCCAGTTGTCAATAAGATTACGCACTTCCTCAAAAAGCTTGTAGCCTAAAAGTCCAAAAAGGCCGAACACCACCGCAACTGTAAGAATAATTACAAAAATTGCCGAAATACCGCGGGGGATTTTCAGCCATTTCTGCAATCGGTCAGCCAGTGGGTTTATGGCTCTTGCCAGAATATAACCAAACACAAACGGTGATACCAGTCCGAACAGATACACAATAGCCTTAACTACGGGGGGACCTGCAAAAATTATTAACAATACTGTAGCTATTATAACTCCGAGGACTATCAATATCTTTTTAACATTTTCTTTTATTTTCATATTCTCACCTCTGAGAAATAAAATTATTTATCAAGAAACTTATCCATCAGGGTATATCCCTTTTCAATATACACACCTGTGCTTTCACCGTTCTTTTCAGTATAAGCAAGACCTGAACCGCAATCACGCTTGGTTGAGTCAAAGATTACATAAGGCACAGGGTCGCTTACGTGTGTCTTTAATGAAATAGGTGTCGGGTGGTCAGGCATAATAAGCATTTTATAATCAATGCCACGCTTTTCAAGTTCATCCTTAAGGTATTTTACAACCACCTCATCAATAGTTTCTACTGCTTCCTTCTTCTTTTCGGGCTTGCCCTGATGACCCATCTCGTCAGGTGCTTCCATATGCAGATACAGAAAATCGTTTCCGTCAAGCAAAGCCTTAAGACCTGCCTCCGCCTTGCCAACCCAGTTGGTTTCACAGTTGCCCGTCGCGCCCTCTACATCAATTGATGTCATACCTGCACACTTGGCAATACCCTTTATTAAGTCAACGGCAGAAATTACTGCACCCTTGACCCCGTACTTTTCATAGAAATTATCAACGGAGGGCTTTGTTCCCTCGCCCCATACCCAGATTGATGTGGCAGGGTTAAGACCTTTTTCTACTCTTGCCTTGTTTACGGGATGATTCTTTAAAATCTCCACCGACTTTTTCATCATCTCATAAAGCTTGTCTGCACCGTCACCCTTGGGAAGATATTCACCGACGCATCTGTCGGAAATATCGTGGGGAGGAGTCAGGTCAACATTGGTTGAGCCGCCGTTCCATACACATAAATGACGGTAGCTGATGCCTGGGTAGAACTTAATAATATCTGTATCAAGCTCCCGGGCAATAGCCTTCATAAGTTCTGTACTCTCCTCGGTTGTTATCTCACCTGCAGAGTAGTCAACCATTGTTTTCTTTTCATAATCTGCCTCATCTGACAAAGTTACAAGGTTTGTTCTGAAGGTTACATCCTCATCCTTCATCTCAACGCCAATTGATGCCGCCTCAAGAGGTGAACGGCCTGTGTAGCACTTCTTTGTATCATAACCCATAACCGAAAGATTGGCAACATCCGAGCCGGGCTTCATTCCGTCCTGAACGGTTTTGCACATTCCAAGCTCACCGTGGGCACACATATAGTCTATTGTGGGTTTATTGGCAACCTCAAGTATTGTCTTACCGTCAAAGTAATCAACAGGGTAGTCTGCCATACCGTCGCCTAAAATTACAATATATTTCATATCCCTCTTCCTTTCTTTACCAGTGGAATTTTGTTAGCTGTCCTAAGTTTTTCAGATTTTCAAAGCCTACCTGACGCATTGCTTCATACACAATTATGGCAACGGAGTTTGATAAATTAAGACTCCGTGCATCCTCAATCATTGGTATTCTTATACATCTTTCTTCATTCTTATATAACAACTCCTCGGGAAGACCTGCGTCCTCTCTGCCAAAGAGAATATAGTCGTTATCCTTGTACTCCACCTCAGTATAAACGTGTGGAGCTTTTGTTGTTGCATAATGGTATCGGGCATTCTCTGATCTTGTTTTTTCAAAGAAGTCCTCCAGACCGTCATAGTACTGAACATTAAGATATTGCCAGTAATCAAGGCCTGCCCGTTTTAATTTTTTATCGTCTATCTCAAAAGCCGTGGGCTTTACAATATGCAATCCGCAACCCGTTGCCGCACAGGTTCTTGCAATGTTTCCCGTGTTCTGGGGTATTCTCGGCTCAACAAGAACAATATTGAACATTGTTTTTCATCCTCATTGTTATAATTATACGATTTTATTGTACCACATTGTGGAATAATTTTCAACAACTAAAATGAAAAAAACGGCGGAAATACCACCGTTTTTTTACATTTTAATCGCATTTATATACCGTAACGGAGCAGGGCTCGGCTTTAATATAGAATATTCCGTCATCTGATACGTAACTGCTGTCATACTCCGTTGACAAAACTGATAAAATTTTACTGATATTATATCTTGCCACATCAAGGCGAATATCACGGCAAACATCCTCGGGGTTTACAACCACAAGGTATTTTTTCTCCCCGTTCGTCCTCATATATACATAGGTGTGACCTATCTTGTAAACAGATTCAATCTCACCCGTACTCAAAACCTCGTCCGACTTTCTTAAGGCTATAAGCTTCTTTATCCACTGACGCATTTCACCGTTGGGGTCAACCTCATCCATTCCATCCCACGGGAAACACATACGGCAGAAGGGGTCACCATACCCCTCAATTCCAAGCTCATCACCGTAGAAAACACACGGCACTCCGGGCATTGTCATAACCATACCGTACGCTAATTTTGTTCTTTTTCGTGCCTGTTGCAACCGGTCAACACCCAGCCTGAACTGTGCCTGATAATCACGGTCAACCTCGTGACGTGTGGTAACACCGCCCATAAGTGTTGTTATTCTCTCGGTATCGTGAGAGGATAACATATTAAGCAATGAATAGTATGCAGGAGAGGGATAATTCTCTTTAAGGCTTAAAGTTCTGCGGTCAAACTCCTCTGCATCAATTCTGCATAAAACCATATCAATAATGGCATTTTTCAAAGGATAATTCATTACAGAATCAAGCTCATCACCGTAGAAATACTTTCGTCTTTCACCGTATGCAACCTTGTTTGACGCATCCTCCCATACCTCACCGATTATAACGGCTTCGGGGTTAACGGACTTAACCGCCTTATTAAGCTCCTCTACAAAGAAATCGGGTAATTCGTCAACAACATCCAATCTCCAGCCCGATGCGCCTAATCTTATCCACTTTTTGACTATTGAATTTTCACCAGTCAAAAGATATTCACGCAGTTCCTTGCTCTCCTCGTTAACCTGTGGCAAGGTTGTCATTCCCCACCATGATTCGTAAACCTCGGGATAGTCCATAAACCTGAACCAGGGGTAGAACTCCGACTCCTTTGATTGGTACGCACCAACTGTGGGGTACTTGCCGTACTTGTTAAAGTACATACTGTCATCACCCGTGTGATTGAACACTCCGTCAAGAATTATGCGGATACCACGTTTTTTTGCCTCTTTGCATAAACGGGAGAAGGTCTTTTCATCACCAAACATAGGGTCAATTTCTTCATAACAGCCCGTGTCATACTTGTGATTAGACGAAGCCCTGAATATGGGGTTAAGGTAAATTACAGTTATACCCAATTCCTCAAGATAGGGCAGCTTCGCAATAATTCCCTCAAGGTTTCCGCCAAAAAAATCGTTCGCCTTATACTCTCCGCCAAACTGCTCTGCCTTATAATAAGGCGTATCTCCCCACTCACGCTTTATAATATCAGTGCGGTCTCCCAGAAAGCTTCCGTCGGGGTTGCCATTAAAAAATCTGTCGGGGAAAATCTGATATGCAACTGCGTTTTTAAACCAATCAGGGGTTTTGTACTCCTCTTTATAAACAGTAATCTGATATGCTCTGTCAGGCACTTCATTTGTCTGGACACCTTTTCCGCCCAGACTTTCGCGGTTGTTGCCATAATAAACAACTCCCGCATCTGTTACAATCTCAAAATAATACCACACAAGGCAGGGACTTTCGGGCATAGTAAGAGTTGCTTCGTAGATGCTTCCGTTATGGACACAGAAAACAAAGGGCATATTTAAATACTGTGTCTCTCCGCCCTCAATTTTAAATATAACACGCACCGAGTGAGGCACACCCGCATCACGTACGGACAGCCTTAATTTAACTTCACTTTTACAGGTAACCGCACCGTAAGGCTCGCGGTAAAACGCCTCCCGTGAAATGTGCTCTATTTCCATTGTATTTCCTCTCAATATATTGCAAAAATCCCTTTGAAAAGGGATTTTGCAAATAGTTTTATTTAATAGGTGTCAGGTGCCATATCTCGTCATTGTACTGGTTAATTGTACGGTCTGATGAGAAGAAGCCTGCCATTGCAGTGTTCATAATCTGCTTCGCAATCCAGGTCTTGCGGTCCTGATAATCCTTTGAAATCTGCTCATGTGTCTGCATATATGCCTCAAAGTCACGAAGTACCATATATGTGTCAGCATAGCCGTAGTCACCAAATACCAGTGTGTTGTACAAGTCCATAAAAATGGTTGTGTTGCCGGGAATAATACTACCGTTAATCAACTGCTCCAAAGCACCTCTTAAATGTGCATTAGTTGCATAAATATTCTTAACTTCATCGTTAGTGTTAAGACGAAGTCTTGCATCAACCTCATCTGAACGCAGACCGAAGATATAAATATTATCGTCGCCAACCTGCTCATACATCTCAACGTTTGCGCCGTCCA
>JAZNVD010000066.1:0-4147 GCA_045592645.1 Candidatus Ornithomonoglobus sp.
CGTAGATTAAGGGCATTAAGGCCAATATTACGGGGCTTGACTTAAAGGCGGATGCAATTGAAAACTGTAACCGTGCGGCAGAGAAGTACGGATATACGGGACTCCGCTTTGAGATTGGCGATATTAACGGCTATAAGTGTAAGGAAAAGCCTGATATGGTAATAACACTTCATGCTTGTGATACGGCAACAGACTACGCATTATTTAATGCGGTGGAGTGGGGTGCAGATATGATTTTTTCTGTCCCTTGCTGTCAGCATGAGGTTAATTCCCAGATTAAGAGTGAGAACTTATCATGCCTTACAAGGTACGGGATTATCAAGGAGAGGACATCGGCATTGATTACCGATGCAATTCGTGCCAATATGTTATGGTATAAGGGTTACAATACACAGGTTCTTGAATTTGTGGATATGTCCCACACTCCTAAAAATGTTCTTATCCGTGGGGTTAAGTCGCAGATACCAAATAAAACAAAGGAAAAGTATTTAGAAGAGGCAGAAGCCTTAATAAATGAATTTAATTTAAACCCTACAATTTATAATCTGATGAAATAAGACGTTTAATTTTGAACGTCTTTTTCTTTTGCATAAAAGACAGAGTGGGAGATAAACTATAAATAAAAATATATTTGGAGGTAGAATTATGCCCACAAAAAAGGAAACGGATATAACTTCTGTTATTGACGGATATGTAAAAAAGGCACAAAAGGCACTTGATGAGTTTATGTCTTTTACTCAGGATGAGGTTGATAACATTGTAAAAGAAATGACCTTAGCGGGTCTTGAAAAACATATGGAGCTTGCAAAAATGGCGGTAGAGGAAACGGGACGAGGTATCTATGAGGATAAGATAACAAAGAATATGTTTGCTACGGAGTATATTTATCACTCCATAAAAAATGAGAAAACCGTGGGTGTAATTGAGGAGAGTGAGCTTGAAGATTACGAGATTATTGCGGAGCCTATCGGCGTAATCTGCGGTGTAACTCCCGTTACAAATCCTACGTCTACAACGATGTTTAAGGCACTCATTTCCATTAAGTCACGAAATCCCATAATTTTCGGTTTTCACCCGTCGGCACAAAAATGCTCCGTTGCCGCCGCAAAAACGATGTATGATGCTGCAGTAAAAGCAGGTGCACCCAAAAACTGTATTCAGTGGATAGAAAACCCGTCCATTGAGGCAACAAATGCACTTATGCACCATAAGGGTGTTGATACAATTCTTGCAACGGGTGGCAGCAGTATGGTTCGGGCGGCATATTCAACGGGTAAACCTGCATTGGGTGTTGGACCCGGTAACGTTCCCTGTTATTTGCATAAGTCCTGTGATCTTGAACAGGCGGTAACTGACCTTATTATCTCCAAGTCTTTTGATAACGGTATGATTTGTGCATCCGAACAGGCGGCAATAGTTGATAAAGAAATTGCACCCGAATTTGAAAGGCTTATGAAAAAAGGCGGTTGCTATTTTGCCAAGGATGACGAGATAAAGCTTCTTTCCGATTATTGTATAGATAATACCCGCGGCGGTGTTAATTCGGAGATTGTAGGACAGAGTGCATCGTGGATAGCAGAGAGAGCAGGGCTTCGTGATGTGCCACGTGACACAAAAATTCTTGTATGTAAAATTGATGGCGTAGGTGAGCAATACCCCTTATCCCGTGAGAAATTAAGTCCCGTATTAGGGTATATGGTAGCAGATACTGAAGATATGGGAATTAATTTGGCGGAGGAGATGCTTAAATTTAACGGCCTTGGCCATAGTGCAGTTATTCATGCCAAGGATGAGGCAGTTATTGACCGTTATGCTATGCGAATGAAAGCGGGCAGACTTATTGTAAATTCACCCTCATCCCATGGCGCGATTGGTGATTTGTATAATACCAATATGCCCTCGCTTACTTTGGGATGCGGTAGCTATGGCGGAAACAGTGTAAGCACCAATGTATCAACGCTGAATTTGATTAACCAGAAGCGCGTGGCAAAGCGAAGAATAAATATGCAATGGTTCAAAATTCCAGAGAGAATTTATTTTGAGTATGACTCTATCCAGTACCTTGAAAAAATGCCTGATATATCACGGGCGTTTATTGTAACAGACGGGGGAATGGTGTCCTTGGGATATGTGGATAAGATTTTATATTATCTTAAAAAGCATAAGGAAAATATCGTAACAGAGGTATTTTCCGAGGTTGAGCCTGACCCGTCGGTTGAAACGGTTATGCGGGGTGCAAAGGAAATGGAGAAGTTTCGTCCTGATGTTATAATCGCGTTGGGCGGGGGAAGTGCATTGGACGCGGCAAAGGGTATGTGGCTTTTCTATGAATACCCCGATACAGAATTCAAGGGTCTGCACCTACGGTTTTTAGATATTCGTAAACGCGCCTTTAAGTTCCCCAAAATGGGCAAGAAAGCCAAGTTTGTGGCAATTCCCACAACCTCAGGTACAGGCTCGGAGGTAACTTCATTTGCCGTTATATCCGATAAAAAGAACAATATGAAATATCCCCTTGCAGACTATGAATTAACTCCTGATGTAGCTATAATTGACCCGCAGTTTGCTTTATCTTTACCTAAAACTCCTACAGCGGACACGGGTCTTGATGTTCTCACTCACGCCATTGAGGCTTATGTTTCCGTTATGGCGTCCGACTACACCGATGCCCTTGCCTTAAAGGCGTGTCAGCTGGTGTTTGAGTATTTGCCCAGAGCATATAAAAACGGTAAAGAGGATGAGGTGGCAAGGGAGAAAATGCACAACGCAAGTTGTATTGCAGGTATGGCATTTACCAATGCATTTTTGGGAATTAACCACTCCATTGCCCACAAAATCGGCGGTCAGTATCATATACCTCACGGCCGTGCTAATGCGGTATTGTTGCCCCACATTATAAAGTACAACAGCGAGACACCTACAAAAATGGTATCATGGCCTAAGTACAAGACATTTATAGCGGACAAAAAATATGCCGAGATTGCCCGTGCATGCGGACTTTACAGCGGTAATGACACACGCGAGGCGGTGGATGCTTTGATTAAGGGTGTAAAAAACCTTATGGCAGAATGTGAAATGCCCGACACATATAAGGCTTGTGGCATTGATGAGAAAACTTATATGAAAAACATCCCTGACCTTGCCGAGAGGGCATTTGAGGACCAGTGTACTACTGCAAACCCAAGATTGCCTTTAATTGACGAGATTGAGGAATTATTGAGAAAAGCGTATAAATAAAAAACATCCCTCAGGTTATTCCTGAGGGATATTTTTGTATGTAAATAAGTTGTTTTCTACTGTTATGTGTCCGACCTTTGTGCCGTCTTTAAGGGTAATATCAATGCCGGGTGGCAAGGTCGGGCGTTGCCATATTTCTGCCAAGGTATAAAAACCAGTCATCAACGGCAGGATAATACGAAAACCCGAATATGAATCTCTGTATAAATAATAAAAGTAAAACCAGACCTGAAATAATCAGGTTGTTATGTTTAATTTTATCCATAAGTTTTTCCTTCTTTCTATGGTAACAGTATAACATATTAAAGAGTTAAATGCAACACATAAAATGGGGTATTAAAACCCCTGTTTTTATATCCTCCAAAGCTTGACAAAATGGGGAAAATGGTGTAAAATAAAAGGGTATATTAGTGCCATTTTTAAGAGGTTAAAAGGAAGGTAGAAAAAATGCCAAAGAAAACGGAATATGATAACAGTTCCATTACACAATTAAAGGGTGCGGACAGAGTCAGATTACGTCCCGGCGTTATGCTTGGTTCTGACGGTTTAGACGGTTGTCAGCATACTTTTTTTGAGATACTTTCAAACTCTATTGATGAAGCGAGAGAGGGCTACGGTAACTTAATCGAGGTTACACGTTTTTTAGATAAATCACTTGAGGTCCGTGACCACGGTCGTGGTATACCTTTAGACTACAATGAACGCGAGGGAAGATATAACTGGGACCTTATTTACTGTGAGCTTTATGCCGGCGGTAAGTATGATAACAACAGTGGCGGTAACTATGAGTACAGCTTGGGTCTTAACGGTCTTGGTGCCTGCGCAACACAGTATTCTTCAGAATATATGGACGTAGAGGTTATCCGTGACAAGACACGTTACACTTTGAGATTTGAAAAGGGTGAAAATG
>JAZNVD010000067.1:0-6234 GCA_045592645.1 Candidatus Ornithomonoglobus sp.
ATCCTGTCAATATTTTCAGTTGTTACCTTATCTGCAACATCCGCATCTACCCCCTGCGTTTTTGCATCTCCCAATGCCAATGCTTTAATTTCTGAAATATTACCACGTATAACAGAAAATTTAACCTTATTAATAAGCTCCTTCGCAGTTTCTGTTCTTAAACTTGAAGCACCTGCACCTACAGGGTCTAAAATAACAGGATGATTAAGCTTATTTGAAACTTTACCAGCCTCGAACATTGAAGGAATAGTGTTACTGTTAAGTGTTCCAATGTTTATATTTAGTGCATTGCAAATTGCCGTAATATCACGTACATCTTCAATTTCATCGGACATTATAGGTGAGCCTCCCACTGCAATTAACGCATTAGCACAGTCATTTACCGTTACATAATTTGTAATATTATGTACCAACGGTGTTGTTTTTTTTACATTTTTAAGCATTTCTCTTATCATAATTATACTCCTTTCAATTTCAGGCGAAAAAAACGGAACTACCAATGCAGGTAGTTCCATAAACATCTTATAATGATTTCTTCCCTACGCTGGCATTATCCATATCAGGTTAAAGGGTCGAAGTTCATTACTTCCTCTCAGCCTGTGCACAAGCTCCCCTGAAATATTTATTTTTTAAAATTGTATCACAAAAAATATGTCTTGTCAATAATTATCTTATCGCTTCGCAGGAATGGGCACACGAAATTCCAACTATCTCACCTGCACCGCAGCTTTTAAGCACCTTTGCACACTCATACATTGTACTTCCACTGGTAAAGACATCATCAAAAAGTATAAGTCTTTCACCATTAAAGGTATAATTGCACTCATATACTCCCCTGATATTCTTTGACCTCTCACGGACTCTTTTGAACCTGCTTTGAGGCTTGGTATTCTTAATCTTCACAATGCAGTCCAGTATTGGTGTATTAATCACATCCGAAACATATGGCACCATGAGCTCCGATTGATTAAATCCCCTTTCTGTTCTTCTTGTTTTAGATATAGGTACGGGAATAATATAATCAAAATTATCAAAATTAGGGCTCTTTTTCAGATGTTCTGCCGTTGCCATTGCCAACAAATGACCGTATGCTTTATATCCGTGAAATTTAAATGCTAAAAATAGCTTTCGAAATTCCTTTGTGTACACAAATGCAGGAGCATAATACTCCATATTTGGTGCCGCATAGTGTGCAGCTTTGTCACAGTACATCCTGAAGCTTTTAACACAATCCTCGCACATACAGCTTCTTTTATATATAAACTTTGCCTCATCACTTCGAAATCGGCGTTTGCATTTAATACACAAATATGTTTTAGGTATAAGTTCCATCTTTAATCCCTGTTTCTGTTATATGCTTCAAGCCATATAATAAGTACAGATATATCTGCAGGAGAAACGCCTGAAATTCTCGATGCCTGGCCTAAAGATTTTGGTCGTATCTTTTCAAGCTTCTGCCTTGCTTCAAGACGCAGACCGTGAATTTCGTTGTAATTTACATCATCAGGCAATTGTCTTGATTCCATTTTACTTGTTTGGGCAGCCTGGGACATCTGTCGTTTTATATATCCGTCATATTTCAGCTTTATTTCTGCTTCCTCACAAACATCATCCGGCAACTGCGGACGTGTCGGATCACATTCTTTAAGCTTTATATAGTCAAGCTCGGGTCTTTTTATCAGCTCGGCTAATTTTACACCCGACTTTATAAGGGTACACCCATACTTTTCAAGTACAGGATTTGCAACTAAAGGAGAAACAGTAATTGAATTTATTCTGTCAATCTCATTTTCGATTAATGACATCTTTTCACAAAATCTCAAATATCTGTCCTCACTGATAAGCCCAACTCTGTATCCGATTGGTGTTAATCTCTCATCAGCATTATCCTGTCTTAAAAGCAAACGGTATTCCGACCGTGATGTCATCATTCTGTATGGCTCATTTGTACCCTTTGTTACAAGGTCATCAATAAGTGTACCGATATATCCGTCAACACGGTTCAGGATAAGAGGCTCTTCGCCCTTCAGCTTTAATGCCGCATTTATTCCTGCAACAAGTCCCTGTGCAGCAGCTTCTTCATAGCCTGACGTGCCGTTAAACTGACCTGCACCATATAATCCGCTTACTGATTTAAATTCAAGGGTGGAATATAGCTCTGTAGGGTCACAGCAATCATATTCGATTGCATATGCACTACGCATAATTTCACAGTTTTCAAGTCCTTTTACTGTTCTGTACATTGCTATTTGCACGTCCTCAGGCAAGCTTGTAGAAAAGCCCTGGGCATACATTTCCTTTGTATCAAGCCCCATGGGCTCAATAAACAACTGATGTCTTGGCTTCTCGTGAAATCTTACAACTTTATCTTCAATTGACGGACAGTATCTTGGGCCTATTCCCTCTACCATTCCACTATACATTGCACTTCTGTGAAGATTTTCATTAATTACTCTGTGGGTTTCTTCATTGGTATAAACAAGGTAACAGTCAACCTTATTCTCACCGGGTTCTGTTGTTTCAAAGGAGAAAGGCGTTATAACCTCATCGCCCTTTTCTACCTCCATTTTACTGTAATCAAGAGAGTCTGCATGTAAACGTGCAGGTGTTCCGGTTTTAAAACGTCTTAAAGTTATACCTAAACCCTTTAAGCTATCTGACAATTGATTTGACGGAAACATTCCGTCAGGACCACTTTCCTTTGAGTAGTTACCCATAAGAATTTTACCTTTTAGAAATGTTCCTGATGCTATAATAACTGCTTTGGCAAGATATTCCGCACCCGTATCAGTTACAACACCCGTAACTGCACCGTCCTTTGTTGTAACAGAAACAATCTCACCTTGCTTTATCTGAAGGTTTTCCTGCTCCTCAAGACGACGTTTCATCTCACGGTGATAGGTCTTTCTGTCAATTTGTGCACGCAAAGAATGAACCGCAGGTCCCTTGCCACGATTCAACATTTTAGACTGTATAAAGGATGCATCAGCAGCTTTTGCCATTTCACCGCCTAACGCATCAATCTCACGTACAAGATGGCCCTTTGCAGTACCACCAATACTCGGGTTACATGGCAGATTACCAATTGCATCAAGACTGATAGAAAACATCACCGTTTTCATTCCAAGTCTTGCAGAAGCCAATGCTGCCTCTGCTCCTGCATGGCCTCCGCCGATAACCGCAACATCATATTCTCCTAAAACCATTATGCCTCTACCTTTTCGGGAATATTTTCAGCCTCGCGTACAGCTGATTTCTTTTTTACCATTCTTATATTTTTATCTATAACTCTTGTTGCAAAGAATTCTAATGGGAATCTTGTAAAAGACAAACCAACAATCGCATAGACCAAAGGTGAAACAATCCCAAGTAATGAAATTGCAAAAAATATTAATCCTGTAATTATTATCATAAGAACACACATTGGCAGATTTGCAATCGCCATAATAAGCGATGTCTTAATCAGCTCCTTAAATTTACATTCATATGTAACCATAATCTGATAAACAAATATGTGTGACATTATATAGACAAAAAACAGGACAAGCAAAAAATATCTGATAAACATATATACGGGCTGTGTTCCGTTTGCCATCTGCGAATATATTGCCGATGCGTTCATAATTAAAAATATAACTAATACATCAACAATAAGTAACAAAAATGAATTTTTAAGGTTTTCTTTAAACTTATTCCATCCGTCATAAAATATCCAGGTATGCTCACGTCTTGAAAAACATCTCGTCACAAAAGCATACCCAGCCGATGCAGGACCGGTTCCGAAAAAGTTTATAATCCCACAAGCAAGAATAGTGTACATACTTGTTCTTGCCGTATCAGGGTTTTCGATTACATCCAATATACCTTCAAGACCAAAGCCGTTTGAAATCTGCGGTGCAAGAATAAATATTGCTAACACAAAAAAAGGCAGACTTGAAACAAAGTATAGAAGATTTGCACCTATAAGCTTAAAAAACTTTGCACCCAACACTTCAAAAAAAGCAAAGAATCCCTTTTTCTTTTTTCCGTTTTTACTAATACCCGGACCAGGATTATAATAACTGTTAATGTAGCCCATTACTTATCATCCTCTGTCTTTTTTCTGATTTTCTTACACACCAAAGTAAGAAGAAGTGCAAGACATGCACAATCAAGAATAATACCTGCTAAAATTAAAATAGTGTTCATAATATCACCTCAATTTATTTATTTATTTTACATCTGTAAACATTGTTCCGTCTCCGCCGTTTTTAACCTTGTCAAAATCCTTGAATATTGTATCAAACAAGGACTGTGCAAACAATTCATGCATTTCCCTTACAGGATGATTAATTCTGTTGGCAAGGAGTTTTGTTGTATTTTCCGTCTTTGAAAGTTCCTTCCACTTGCTGTAACAATCGCATACCGTTATTCCCATTTTTTCAGCAAGTGCAACTGCGCTCTCCATATATAAATCCATAGTTCCGTCATTTTGCTTTTGTGCAGTACCTCTGGCAATTTCAATATGTACGGGAGCTGTGTCTTCATCCACATATGTATTTAACATATTAGGTGTCATAAAAATTACATCTGCACCGCATTTTTTGCCCTTGTCAAACATAATTTCCAATGATTCCATATATTCATCAAAAGGAAAATTCACATCATTTAATCCAAAGCAAATGATTATTAAATCGGGATTATGTGCTATTACCTGCGAGTCCATTCTCTCTACCGACATTTTAGCAGTAACACCGCCTATGCCTGCGTTAATTACATTTACGGGAACATAGTTTCTTACCTCTGTAATTTTCTTTTTAAGTCTGTTCCAGTAAACGGATTCATAATCAAACTCCTGATAAGCAACTGCGCCGTGTGTTACACTGTCGCCAAAGACAACAATTGTTATAGGTCCATTTTTCACAAGACCGTCCCATTCCATATTAATTTTATCTGTTATTTTCATTGATTTCTCCCTATTATCAGCATAAAATCATACACTCCTGAAGCCTCTACCGATAATCTCACTGCTTGTAGTTATTATTATAAATGATTTGGGGTCAATTTCTTTAATTCTCTTTCGTAGTTTAATTGCCTCGGAACGTTTGCATACAGTATGAATCATTGACCTTTCTTCTTTTGTATACTCGCCAACTACCGTCCCTACACTGACGCCGTGATGTAGTGTCTGCATAATAAAATCAGAAATCTCAGTACGCATTGTAGTAATAACTATAAAGTACTTGCATGTGTTAAAACTTTCAATTACACTGTCAACTATAAAAGCTTTTGCAAACAAGCCAAGCAGCGAAAACAAACCTATCTGTATATTAAAAACGAAAAATGCACTTGCAGCAACAATAAAGTCAACAACAAGCAATGCTTTTCCAACATCTATGTTGGTATATTTCTTTAATATAAGGGCTGCAATATCTGTACCACCCGAAGATGCATCACTATAGAAAATCATAGCTGAACCAATAGATGTAAGAAGCATTGCATAAACCAGTTCAAGCAAAGGTTGGTTTGTAAGTGGTGCACTTATGGGAACTACAAGTTCAAAAACATACGTAATTGCAGAATATAACATACTGCAATACACCGTTTTAAATCCATTTTTACCTCCTAAAAGTAAAAATCCCAATATTAAAAGAGCAATATTCAGTCCCCAAATCCACATACCAGGCGAGATAGGTGTTATTTGTGCAAGGACTGTACCAATACCTGTTACGCCACCTGTTGAAAAACCATTTGGTATCTTAAAAAAATAAATACCAACTGAAAGCAGAATACACCCTGCAGTCATAACAAAATACTGTTTAACAAGACTTTTTGTTTTCATTTGTCTATTTTTCCTATACGTGTATTTTATCAACATTATCTCTTTAAAAAATGTTATAATGTGATTATAACACAACATATCGTCATTTTCAAGATATTTTGACAAATAAAAAGTGTGTACTTCCCAAGTACACACTGTAGCTTTATATTGGATTTATTACCGATAATGCCGACATTTCGGGTTTAAAATGCAATTCAAACCGTTTCTTTATATCGTCAAATGTAACAGTCTTATAAACGTTATAATAATCAAAATAATCTATACCCATAAACAACGATTGAATTAACATATTTGCATAGTCTTCTATATCGTTATGCATACGTATATATCTGCCCCATATAACCTTTTTTACTCTTTCGAAGTCCTCTTCTGACAGCCCGTCTTTGTGAAGCTTATTTATCTCTTGAATAATT
>JAZNVD010000068.1:0-6971 GCA_045592645.1 Candidatus Ornithomonoglobus sp.
AAGGCGTGGTATTCTGCCGTAAATAAGCGATATATATTTATCAACCGACGGGAAAAGGTAGCTTTCACGGAACAGGTCAATGTCACGTTGAAGGCTTAAAATATATTCATCAGTTGCTTTTTTACTTTTTTTTGCACTGTCAAGTCTGCGTTCGAGCTCAAGAATAATCTCATCACGGCGTTTAGGAGTATAAAGTGCCTCGGTTACAGGGATAATACGCACACTGTCGATATTCTCAATAGTTCTCTGTGTTTCCACCTCGAACTCACGGATAGAGTCAATCTCATCACCCCAGAGTTCAATTCTCACGGGGTTTTCGCAGTTAGGGGGAAATACGTCTAAAATACCGCCACGAAGTGAGAACTGTCCTACGCCCTCAATCATTTCCTCACGCTTATAACCCATTTGTGTAAGTGCTTTTACAATTGTATCGGTGTTCAGTTCATTTCCCGATTTAACCTCAATAACCGCCTCACAGAATTTTTCCTTTTGAGCCGTATAGGTTAAGAGTGCCTCAACGGATGCAACAACCACAGTTTCGGGGTCAGTAAGAATTTTATCCAGCACAAAAAGCCGTGAATTTTCCTTTCCACGGCCCATTGATTCAATATTATAAAACGTGTAGTCCTTTGAGGGGAACATCACTGCCTTTTGGGTATATAGCCTCAGATTGTTCACCATTTCCCGTGATTCCATATCGGAATAAGTAACCACAAGCTTGGGCGAATCACCGCCCACCGCTGAAATCAGCTGTGGGTGTGCCGTTTCTGCCACACCCGATACTGATATGGGTGTGTTTCCGAGATTTTTCAATATACTGCAAAAGGGCTGATACCCCTCTAATATATTAAGTAAATTCATAGTCTTATTTAGAATTGAACTTGTTCATCGCACTCTCCACACCACGGGAAACAATTTCCGCTACCGCCTTGTCCGCCTTTACAATGACATCCTCAAGGACGGGGATTTCGTCTTTTTGGAATCTGCCCAGAACAAAGTCCGCCAAATCATAATCCTCGTGAGTGGGTGCACCAACACCAATTCTCACTCTACGGAAATTCTCGCTTCCAAGCCTTGCGATTATGGATTTAAGTCCGTTATGACCGCCTGCAGAGCCCTTCTGCCGTATGCGAAGCTTACCCACGGGTAAATCAATGTCATCCGATATTATAATAATATTCTCAACAGGTATTTTATAGAATTTCTGAAACTCACAAATACTGTCACCGCTTAAGTTCATATATGTCTGGGGCTTTACCAAAAGCACCTTGTGACCGTTTATATTACCCTCACCCCAGATTGCCTTGTACTTAAGCTTTGTAACCTTTATACCCAACTTATCTGCAATATAATCTATGGTGTGAAAGCCTATGTTATGACGTGTCATTTCATACTGCTTTCCGGGGTTTCCAAGTCCTGCTATCAGGTACATTCCATCACCTTCTCCAAATCCCGTTGTATCTGCTTTTTTAAAGCTTCCAAGCTTTCGAATTTTATCTCGCCACGAAGTCTTCTGCAAAATTCCACCTCTATTACTTTCCCGTAAATATCCCCGTTAAAATCAAGGATATGACTTTCAACCGTAACCTCTTTTCCGTTAACTGTAGGGTTGTTCCCTACGTTTATAAGGCTTTTATATTTCTTTCCCTCTACCTTTGTATAGCCCATATAAACACCGTCAAGGGGTAAAACAATATTCTCCCCTACGCCGACATTTGCCGTAGGGAAACCAATCTTACGCCCGTTCTGAAGCCCCTTTTTCACCTCACCCCGAAGAGTGAAATTACGGCCAAGCATTGCGTTTGCCTTTTCTATTTCACCGTTTTTTAAATACTGACGGATTGCTGTGCTTTTAACGGGGACATCCCCCTCCGTAACCTCATCCGTAACAATTACATCAATACCTCTTTGGTGACACAGCATTTTAAGGGTTTCTATGTCCCCCTCTGCCTTGTGGCCGAAACGGTAATCATAGCCTACACTTAATGCTACGGGGTTTAATTCCCTTACAAGAAACTCAACAAATTCCTCGGGTGAAAGTCCCATAAACTCCTCATCAAAATGCTTAAGATATGCAATGTCCATACCTGCATCGCAAAGAAGCTTCATTTTACTTTCACTGTCTGTTAAAAGGCTTACTGACCTTTTATTTATTATGTTTTGGGGATGTTCACAAAACAGCAGTACGGCACTTTTTACTCCACATTTTTTCGCCTCATCTATGCAGTTATTTAAAACCTTAATATGGGCTTTGTGAAGACCGTCAAAGTTGCCTAAAGCGACAACAGTGCGTATAGCCGTATCAGGCTTATTTATAATCTCCATTCTTTATCTCCTTTTAACTCCAGAAAGACTTCTCGAGTATAAGCTTCATATCTTTAATCTGTGATACACACAAAAACTTTCCCTCATGGGAATAGAGCCGTACCTTCTCGCCCTCATAACCGTCACGCCAGGTCATCTGCACGCCGTTGGTGATACTTCTTGTCTGCTTTTCGTTAAGGTGTAAAGCTCTGTATTTCTCAAAAAGCTTATCAGTGGGCACAAGCACTGCACCCTTGTCCTCCTGTTTATCAAGCTCATCAATTGTAAGGGCATTATCCTCTGTAAACCCTGCCGTGGCAGTACGTCTTAATGCCGTCATAGTTGCACCGCAACCCAGTGCCTTTCCTATATCATCACATAACGTACGGATATATGTACCCTTTGAGCATCTGACGTCAATCTCAACTGTGGGCAGGTCTATCCTTAAAATATCAATGGAATAAACAGTAATATTTCTTGCCTCACGTTCAATCTCTTTTCCCTCACGGGCAAGCTCATAAAGCTTTTTGCCGTCCTTTTTAATGGCACTGTACATTGGCGGTATCTGTGAAATCTCACCCACAAACTGCGAAACCGCACGACGCACCTCGTCCTCCGTAACGGTAACATCCGTTTCCCCCGTTACCGTGCCCTCAATATCAAGGGTATCAGTGGTTTTACCAAGGATAAATTCCGCAGTATATCTCTTATCCGATTCAATAAGCATATCCGCCGCCCGTGTGGCATTACCGACACAAACGGGCAAAACACCCGTCGCCATAGGGTCAAGTGTCCCCGTATGTCCCACACGGCGTGTGCCAAACCTTTTACGCATCATTCCCACCACGTCGTGGGACGTAACACCCTTTGGCTTATCAATTACAACAATGCCGTTCATAGTGCTTCCTCACACGCCTTTATAACATCTGCCAGAGCTTCGTCAACATTTTTGTCTATTGTACAGCCTGCGGCTCTCATATGACCTCCGCCGCCGAAATTCATTGCAACCTTCGACACGTCTGCATATTCATTGGAACGAAGGCTCACACGGACGTGGTCACGGTGGTCTTTAATTGCAACTGCAATCTCTGTTCCTCTTATTCTTCGGGGAATATCCACAAGCCCCTCAATCTCCTCAACGTCAACGCCGAACTTCTCACAAATCTCACAGGTTGCACAGACTGCACGGATTTTACCGTCGCAGTAAGACTTTATCTCCTTTGTAAGCTCCGCCTTTATAAGCTCGGAATTTATATCAACCGTATCAAACATAAGCCTTGCAATCTCTGCGTGGTTTATATCATATTTCACAAGCTCCGATGCAATGGCAAAGGTTTTAACAGTAGTATTTGAATAAGCAAAACCGCCCGTATCGGACAAGATAGCAGAATAGATATATCTTGCAACGTCCCGTGTCATAGTAACACCAAGCTCACTGCATAAATCAAATAAAATCTCACCCGTAGCCGATGCCTCGGGAATAATGACACAAGCATCACCAAAGCCCTTGTTTGTTCTGTGGTGGTCAATACAAACCGTGGTCTTTGCCTTTTCCATAATCTCGGCACGACGTCCCAGTCTGTCACTGTCACCGCAGTCAAGAACAATACACAAATCAAAATCGCACACCGTACCGTCATAAACCTTTATGCCATCGGCAATAAAGCCCAGTCGTTCCTCAACGGGCTCGTCGGTGTAAATCTCGGCACTGATACCCAAAAGAGATAACATCTCCTTCATTGCCATAGATGCTCCGACAGCGTCACCGTCGGCATTAATATGGGGTAAAATCACTGCTTTTTCTGATTTTTTAATAAGCTCTGCTACTTGTTTCATACTAAATCTTTCTTTCTCAATCACGGCGAAAAAAGTGGCAAAACATCTCCTCTGCCACTTTCTCCCACGTTTATTTTATATTCTTTAAAAGCTTGTCAATGTGCGAGCCGTGTTCAATTGAATTGTCAAGCTCAAACACAAACTCGGGTGCATAACGAAGATTAACGCGTCTGCCAATCTCACGGCGGACAAAGCCTGCGGCACTGTTTAAGCCGTCCATAGCCTTTTTCTTTGTTTCCTCGTCACCCATAACAGAGATATATGCCTTGGCATATCTTAAATCATTTGTAACGTGAACCGCAACAACGCTTGTCATAACGGGTATCCTTGAATCTTTAAGCTCACGGATAACATTTGACAGCTCACGCATTACCTCTGTATTGATTTTATCAATTCTTGCCATAGTAAAATCCTCTTATATCAGTCAGATTATCTTTCAATCTCCTGCATCTCGAAGCACTCGATTGTATCCTCTTCCTTGATATCGTTGAAGTTCTCAATACCAAGACCGCACTCGAACTTCTCTGTAACTTCCTTTGCATCGTCCTTAAAACGCTTCAGTGATGAAATCTTACCCTCGTGGATAATAATACCGTCACGGACAACTCTTACCTGGGCATTTCTTGCAATCTTACCCTGTCTTACGTAACATCCTGCAATTACGCCCACATTGGGAACACGGATAGCCTGACGAACCTCTGCATAGCCAAGGACAACCTCCTTGAACTCGGGGTCAAGCATACCCTTCATAGCCGCCTCAATCTCCTCAATTGCCTGATAGATTACACGGTAAAGACGGATGTCAACATCATTTTGCGCACTCATTGCAAGAGCACCTGCGTCAGGACGAACGTTAAAGCCTACGATAATTGCATTTGATGCGTTTGCAAGCATTACGTCAGACTCGTTAACCGCACCGACACCGCCGTGGATAACACGAACTCGCACCTCGTCGTTTGAAAGCTTTTCAAGGCTCTGCTTAACAGCTTCAACCGAACCCTGAACGTCAGCCTTAACGATAATGGGAAGCTCCTTCATATTGCCCTGGTCAATCTGGCTGAACAGGTTATCAAGAGAAACCTTAACAACAGCGTTAAACTTACCCTCCTGAATATCCTGCTTTCTCTGCTCTGCAACGTCACGGGCAAGCTTTTCATCCTTAACAACCATTAAGTCATCGCCGCCTGTGGGGGCTTCATTAAGACCCTGAATTTCAACGGGAGTTGAAGGACCTGCTTCCTTAACACGTCTGCCCTTGTCGTTTGTCATGGCACGAACGTGTCCAACTGATGTACCACAGATGATAACATCACCCTGACGAAGTGTACCGTTCTGTACAAGAACAGTGGCAACGGGACCCTTACCCTTATCAACACGTGCCTCAATAACTGCACCCTTTGCCATTCTGTTGGGGTTAGCACGAAGTTCCTTCATATCGGCAACTAAAAGCACCATTTCAAGAAGTCCGTCAATATTCTGTCTGTGCTTTGCTGAAATCTCAACACAGATAGTGTCACCGCCCCACTCCTCGGGTACAAGCTCGTGCTCCATAAGAGCCTGCTTTACACGGTTGGGGTCTGCACCCTCTTTATCAATCTTGTTAATAGCAACAATAATGTCATTGTTAGCCGCCTTTGCGTGGTTAATAGCCTCAATTGTCTGGGGCATAATACCGTCGTCGGCAGCAACTACCAATATTGCAATATCCGTTACCTGTGCACCACGGGCACGCATTGTTGTAAATGCCTCGTGACCGGGAGTATCAAGGAATGTAATATCACGGCCGTTAAGTGATACTGAATATGCACCGATATGCTGTGTAATACCGCCTGCCTCTGTTGTTGTAACTGAAGTATCGCGGATAGCATCAAGAAGTGAGGTCTTACCGTGGTCAACGTGACCCATAACAACTACAACGGGCGGACGTTCTACCAACTCATCCTCTGTATCCTCGTGTTCAGTTTCCATCATCAGCTTATCCTCTTTTGAAAGGACAATCTCCTTGTTTACAGTAATATCAAATTCCTGTGCAATAAGCTCTGCAGTGTCAAAGTCAATTACCTGGTTAACTGTTGCAATAACACCAAGCATCATTAACTTCTTAACAACCTCTGCAACACCCTTACCCATTCTTGCAGCAAAATCACCAACAGTGATTGCATCGGGTACTTCAATCTCTGTAATAACCTTTGTCTTAATGGGTGTATGCTTTTTCTCCTCTTTCTTAAAGGGAGTCTTGGATGCTCTCTTATCACCCTTCATATTCTTATTCTTGTTCTTTTCACGGCGATTATTCATACCCATATCGTCTTCGAACTTCTGAAGTCTTTCTCTCTCGTCAAGCTTCTTTAAGTCCACATTGGCAGTCTTTGTATCAACCGTGCGGTTCTTCTTTTCACTCTTAATAACAAACTCCTCGGAGGTGTCAGTGTTATCAATACCTGAAAGGTCAATTCTTACACCCTCGTGCTTCTTTGCAGGAGCCTGTTTTTTCTTCTGCTCTTTTTCCTTCTTTGCCTTTTCTTCGGCTTTACGTTTAGCTTTAGCTTCTGCCTCTGCAGCTTCACGGGCAGCCTTTTTAGCCTCTGCCTTTGCCTTTTCCTCTGCCTGACGTGCTGCTTCTTCCTCTTTGGCTTTAGCCTCGGCCTCTGCCTGTGCCTTTAAAATTTCCTTCTCGGCATTAGCTCTTGCTTCTTCACGAAGCTCTGAAATTTCTGCCTCTGTAAAATCAACACTCTGTGTTAAAATATCTGTAACCAAAGCCGCAACCTCGTCAGTAATAACACTTGTTGAGCTTTTAACAACTACGCCATAAGTCGGAGGCCAAGCGG
>JAZNVD010000069.1:0-8727 GCA_045592645.1 Candidatus Ornithomonoglobus sp.
AAGGGGGAAAATATGAAAATTACAGAGATATTAAATAATGACAAATTATCCTTGTCCTTTGAGGTATTTCCGCCAAAGACGGACACCGCCTTTGAATCGGTCAAAACTGCCACAGAGGAGATTGCAAAGCTTCGTCCCTCATTTATGAGTGTTACATACGGTGCAGGCGGTGGTACAAGCCGTTATACCCTCGATATTGCAAAGGATATCAAGTATAACTATGACGTACCCACTCTTGCTCACCTTACCTGTGTGTCCTCTACCCGTGATACGGTACGGGAGAGAATAAGGGAAATCCGTGAGGCAGGCATTACGAATATCCTTGCACTCCGTGGTGATTTAACACCTGAAATGGCAGGAAAGGACAGAAGTCAGTGGGATTATGCCCACGCAATTGACCTTATTCGTGATATTAAGGAGATTAGCGGTGATTTCTGTATCGGCGGTGCGTGCTACCCCGAAATTCACCCCGAAAGTGAGGACCAGAAAACCGATATCCGTCACCTTAAGGATAAGGTGGATGCAGGCCTTGAGTTCCTTACAACACAGATGTTTTTCGATAACAATCTGCTTTATAACTTCCTTTATAAAATCCGTGAGGCAGGCATTACCGTTCCCGTAATACCGGGAATTATGCCCATTACAAATGCCAATCAGGTGGAGAGGGCGATTAAGCTTTCAGGCTCATTTATGCCACAGCGTTTCAAGAGCCTTGTGGATAAGTTCGGACATTCTCCCGAGGCGATGAAGCAGGCAGGAATTATTTATGCCACTGACCAGATTATTGACCTGTTTGCCAACGGCATTAAGCACGTTCACGTGTATTCAATGAATAAGCCCGACGTGGCAGAGAAGATTATGGAAAATCTCTCACATATATTAGGATAATTATGGATACTGTTATATTGGAAAAATCGTACCCCCTCTCACCCATAGACGAAAAAGAGGTCTACCGCTACAGCGGAGTGGGTGAGGTTACACCTGAAATGGAAGCACTTTTGCGTGAGTGTATTTCCCTTTGCGAGGGGAAGTTTAAAAACAATCTTTGCTATGGGGTGTATGAGATAAAGTCTGACGGTGAGAGTGTGGACTTTGGCTTTTCAAAGGTCAAGTCACAAACTCTTGTAAAAAATCTTAAGGACTGTAACAGAGTTATAATTTTCTGTGCAACGGTGGGAATAGAAATTGACCGCCTTGTGGCAAGGTACGGGACAATATCACCTGCAAAGGCGGTTATGTTGCAGGCAATAGGTGCGGAGAGGATTGAGAGCCTTTGTAACACCTTTAATGAGGATATTAAAAGGGAATATAACACCGTACCCCGTATAAGCCCCGGTTACGGTGATTTCCCCCTTGAGTTTCAGAGGGAGATATTTAAATTACTGTCCCCAAGTAAAAGAATGGGGCTGACACTTAACGAAAGTCTTTTAATGTCCCCGACAAAGTCTGTTACGGCGGTTGTTGGGGTGAAAAGGAAATAAAAATGGCAGATTGATAATTGTTGCAAATCTGTCATTTTTATTACAATTTACGGAATGGTATTGCTTTTGTTCGAGTTTTGGAATATAATAATTCATATAAAGAAAACAGGAGTGTAGGACAATGGAAGTTATGTCTGCAAGAGAAGCCGCCCAAAGATGGGGTATTTCCCAAAGGAGAGTGGCGGTTTTATGTTCTGAAAACAGAATAGCTAATGCACAAATGCTTGGAAATATGTGGCTTATACCTACAAGTGCAGAGAAGCCTATTGATGCAAGGAGTACGAGATATACTATTTCGGATGAAAAAAGTGTAAAACCTTTTCTGAAATGGGCAGGTGGAAAAGGTCAATTATTAAAAGAAATAGAAAAGTATTATCCTTTTGACAACAATGAATTTACAAAGTATGCAGAGCCGTTTGTCGGTGGGGGAGCAGTGCTTTTTGATATTTTAACAAAATACAAGTTAGAAGAAATTTATATAAGCGACATAAACGCAGAGTTGGTTAATACATACGTAATTGTAAGAGATAATATTGAAGAGCTTATAAATATACTTAAAAAATATCAAAGAGAGTATATTCCCCTTGAAACAGAAAAAAGAAAATTGTACTATATGGCAAAAAGAGATAGATTTAATGGTCTAAAAGTCAATGGTAATGAGGCTGAAAACATTGAAAAGGCAGCTCTTATGATTTTTTTAAACAAGACTTGTTTTAACGGTCTGTTCAGAGTTAATAAAAAAGGGGCATTTAATGTTCCTATGGGTTCGTATAAAAATCCACTAATATGCGATGAAAAGAATCTTATTGCAGTGTCAGAAAAACTACAAGACGTTACTATTGTTTGTGGAGATTATAAAAAGTCTGAAGAATTCATTGATGAAAAGACATTTGTTTATTTTGATCCCCCATACAGACCGTTAACAGAAACATCAAGTTTTACTGCGTACACAGAGAATCTTTTTAACGATAAAGAACAAATTGAACTTGCAGAGTTTATGGAAAAAATGAACCAAAAGGGTGCAAAGGTTGTTGTCAGCAACTCTGACCCAAAAAACTCTAATACAGAGGACGATTTTTTTGATACTATTTATTCAGCTCACAAAATCAGACGAGTTGAAGCTACTCGAATGATTAATTGTAACGGTGAATCAAGAGGTAAAATAAAAGAACTTTTGATATCAAACTTTTAAGGAGTTATAAATATGGCAAACAGAGATTTTAATACGTGGCTATCGGGATTTCGTGATAGTATTGCAGATTATGGTTATTACATAGATTTCGAAAAAGTGCACAGAAACGTGGATAGTATAAAGGTTGAGCTGAATATATTAAATTCGCTTATCGGTTCCAATGATATTGAGGTAGAGTTTGAAAGGATAGTAAAAAAATATCCTGAAACGTTAAAATGTATTCCGTTGCTTTTAGCGGTTAGGGCAAATGAAATTTATGTAATCGATGGTGACGGAGAGTTTACATATAATTTTAGGGAACCGAATCTTTCAATAGAACAATATAAGATATTTATGCGTAAAACAGGATTATTTGATTTGATGTCCAATCATATTGTAAATAATCTTGTAGATTATGCCTCTGGTGTTGAAACAGGTCTTGATTCAAATGGAAGAAAGAACCGTGGTGGTCACTTGATGGAGAATCTTGTTGAGAATTTCATTGAAAAGGCAGGTTTTATTAAGAACAAAACCTATTTTAAAGAGGCATATATCCATCAAATAACAGAAAAATGGGGAATTGATCTGTCAGCAATATCAAATCAGGGAAAAATGGAAAAAAGATTTGATTTTGTTATAAAGACATCTAATATGATTTATGGAATTGAAACTAACTTCTATAGTAGTGGTGGTTCAAAGCTTAATGAAACAGCTCGTAGCTATAAGACATTAGCTTTGGAGGCTGATACAATAAATGGGTTTACTTTTGTGTGGTTTACAGACGGAAAAGGTTGGATAAGTGCAAGAAATAATCTTCGGGAGACTTTTGATGTTATGGAACATATATATAGCATCAAGGATTTGGAAGACGGTATCATAAAAAAGGTTTTTAAATAATGGCAGAAAAGATAATTAAAAAATGGGAGCCGGATGACTTTGAACTCGAAATGACTACACATTGGTCTTTTCCGAAGCGTGGTGATTGGGCAACTCACGATGCAAAATGGCGTGGAAATTGGTCCCCTTATATACCGAGAAACATTATTTTGAGATATTCACAAGAGGGGGATTTGGTTCTTGATCAGTTTGCGGGCGGCGGGACAACCCTTGTTGAGGCAAAACTTTTGAATCGCGACATAATCGGTGTCGACATAAATGATAGTGCACTCGAACGATGCAGAGAAAAAACAGTTTTTGATTATGAATCTGCAAAGGGTAAGGTATATATAAAAAAAGGTGATGCAAGGAATCTTGAATTTATCCCTGACAAAAGCATTGATTTGATATGCACACATCCACCATACGCCGACATTATCAAATATAGTGATGGTATAGAGGGAGATTTATCGCAATTAAAGGTAAAGGACTTTCTTGAGGAAATGAAAAAGGTTGCGACAGAGAGCTATCGCGTGCTAAAAAAAGACAAGTTTTGTGCCGTTCTTATGGGTGATACACGTAAAAATGGTCATATGATTCCGATGTCTTTTGATGTTATGCGTATATTTGAAAATGCAGGTTTTAGATTAAAGGAACTTATTATAAAGGAGCAACACAATTGTAAAGCCACGGGCTACTGGAAAACAAACAGCGTAAAATACAACTTTTTGCTCATTGCACATGAGTATCTGTTTGTGTTTAGAAAATAATACATTGTGTACAAAAAGGAAAATTATGGAAATTTTAAGCTACCTGAAAACCAACATCCTCTGCCTTGACGGAGGAATGGGCACACTTCTTCAGGGGCAGGGACTTCTGCCCGGAGAGTTGCCCGAGAGATGGAATATTACTCACCCTGATGTGATTAGAAAAATTCATCAGGATTATTTTGATGCAGGCTCAAATGTTGTAAATGCCAACACCTTCGGTGCAAACTCACTGAAGTTTTCACATAATGAGCTTCGTGAGATTATTAAGTCTGCCATTGAGAACGCTAAAAAAGCAGGGGAGATGTCCTCATCAGAAAAACCCAAGTGGGTTGCTTTGGACATTGGCCCTCTGGGCAGAATGTTAAAGCCCTACGGTGACTTTGACTTTGAGGAGGCAGTGGAGGTTTTTGCCACTACTGTCCGACTTGGCACAGAGTACGGTGCAGATTTGATTTTCATTGAAACAATGAATGACAGCTACGAAACAAAAGCGGCACTTTTAGCAGCAAAGGAAAACTCAACACTTCCCGTGTTTGTTTCCAATGCCTACGGCGATGACGGAAAGCTTATGACAGGTGCCGAGCCACGGGCAATGATTGCAATGCTTGAGGGTATGGGTGCCGATGCAATCGGTATTAACTGCTCGCTTGGTCCAAAGGCACTTGCCCCCATTGCAAGAGAGTATATTAAATACGCATCAGTTCCCGTTATTCTTGAGCCCAATGCAGGACTTCCCAAGGTCCGTGAGGGCAGGACCATATTTGATGTGGATGCAATTGAGTTTGCAAAGGATGTTTCGGAGCTTGTAGCAGAGGGCGTAGGCGTTGTGGGAGGTTGTTGCGGTACAACTCCCGTATATATTAAAGAGCTTTGTGATTTGACACGGGATATGAAGCCCCGTGAGATAACACCTAAAAACCATACGGTGGTGTCATCCTATACCCACGCCGTGGAGTTTGGCGAAATCCCTGTTCTTATTGGTGAGAGAATTAACCCCACGGGCAAGAAACGGTTTAAGGAAGCCTTGCGTGAGGGGGATATGGACTACATCCTCCGTGAGGGAATAAGTCAGGAGGAGTGCGGTGTTGATGTTTTGGACGTTAATGTGGGACTTCCCGAGATTGACGAGGAGAAAATGTTAGTCAGTGCCGTAACGGAGCTTCAGGCGATTATAAACCTTCCGCTACAGATTGATACGTCGGATATAAAGTCAATGGAGAGTGCTCTTCGCCGTTATAACGGTAAGGCTATGATTAATTCTGTCAATGGCAAACGTGAGAGTATGGAGGCAGTGTTCCCGCTTGTTAAAAAGTACGGCGGTGTGGTGGTTGCCCTGACACTGGACGAGGGCGGTATCCCCGACACTGCAGAGGAGAGAGTGGAGATTGCAAAGAACATCCTTTCCGTTGCCAAGGACTTTGGTATAGATAAAAAGGACATTATATTTGACCCCCTTGCATTAACGGTGAGTGCCGACAACCGTGCAGGTTCAGAAACCCTGCGTGCAGTGGAGATACTGACACAAATGGGACTTAAAACCTCACTTGGTGTAAGTAACGTTTCTTTTGGTTTGCCAAAGCGTGAGGCAATAACCTCTGTATTCTTTACAATGGCACTTACAAAGGGACTTAAAGGTGCAATTATTAACCCCAAGTCAGCGGATTTAATGAAGGCATACAGGAGCTGGCTTGCCCTTATGGGTTATGATGATAACTGTAACGGATATATTGAGTATATAACAAGCCTGCCCGAGGTGGAGGCGGTAAGCACTGCCACGGCAAAGACTTCCGTGGCAACGGGTGAGAGTGAGCTTCAGCGTGCCATTGTAAAAGGTCTTTGCGACAGTGCAGGGGAGATAACCCGTGAGCTTGTAAAGAACGGTGACCCTCTGGAGATTGTTAAGAATGAAATTATCCCTGCCCTTGATATTGTAGGTGAGGGCTTTGAGAAAAAGACGGTGTATCTGCCACAGCTTCTGATGAGTGCAGAAGCGGCGAAGTCCGCCTTTGAGGTGATTAAAACCGCCACCGTATCGGATAACGCAGGTGGCAAGGGTAAGGTGGTTATTGCTACCGTTAAGGGTGACATCCACGACATCGGCAAGAATATACTTAAGCTGTTGCTTGAAAACTATGGCTTTGACACCATTGATTTAGGCAGGGATGTTGAGCCTGAACGGATAGTGGAGAAGGTAATTGAAACAGGTGCAAACCTTGTGGGTTTAAGTGCCTTAATGACAACAACCGTCCCTGCAATGGAGGACACTATAAAGCTTTTGCGCGAAAAAGCACCTCACGTTAAGGTAATGGTTGGCGGTGCAGTACTCACGCAGGAGTACAGCGACAGTATCGGTGCAGATTTTTATGCAAAGGATGCAATGGCGGGGGTGCGTTATTGTGAAGGGGAAACACATTTTCCCCTTTAAAAACCCCTTTTGCTCACTCTGTTGGACTTTTGAAACGGTTTCGGTAGTTCCCGCCGAAATTCCCGAAAAAGGTTTTCTCTGGGAACTACACTCAACCCGTTGCTGTAGATAGTGGGATAAATTGAAGAGGTGTTTTTATGGTAAATGATTTAATTAAAAAGTTTTATGAGGCTTTTGGTGACGGCGGTGAAGTTCGGGTGTTTCAGGCACCGGGGCGTGTTAATTTAATCGGTGAGCATATTGATTACTGCGGCGGTAATGTTCTCCCTGCAGCACTTACTATGAATACTACCGTTGTTGTGCGTAAACGTGATGATAAGGTTATCCGCCTTAAGGCGACTGACCTTGATATTGTGGTTGAAACTACATATGATAATGCTCCCGACCTTAAGGGTAAGCTTAAGTGGGGCGATTATCAGCTGGGGGTTGCACTGGAGCTTATCCGTGACGGCTATGATTTAGTGGGTTGCGATATGCTTTTCCACGACGAAGTGCCCCACGGCGGAGGCTTGTCGTCCTCCGCTGCAATTGAGGTTTCAACGGCACTGGCACTTTTGTCACTTTCAGGTGAGAGTGATATTGATATGGTTTACGTCGCAAAGGTGTCGCAGCGTGCCGAGCATAATTTTATCGGTGTCAAGTGCGGTATTATGGACCAGTTTGCCTCTGCTATGGGCAAGGAGAACTGTGCCGTTCACCTTAACTGCGACACACTGGAATTTGAGCATATTCCCCTTGATTTAAAGGGCAGTAAGCTTGTGATTATTAATTCAAAGGTGAAGCACTCCCTGGGTAATTCTGCCTATAATACAAGGCTTATGGAGTGTGAGGCAGGACTTAATGCCTTAAAGCCATTGTTGCCACATATTAACTGTCTTGCCGACGTAACGGTTGAGGAGTTTGAGAGGTACAAGGATAAAATTGAAAATGAAACTGTCCGCACAAGAGTTTGTCATGTGGTAAACGAGTGTGACCGTGTTAAAAAAAGTGTTAAGGCACTGACAGATGGGGACATTGCCCGATTTGGTAAGCTTATGTGCGAGAGTCACGATTCTTTGGAGATAGATTATGAGGTAAGTTGCCGTGAGCTTGATTTCCTGTCACACAAGGGCAGGGAGATGGACGGAGTTCTCGGAATAAGAATGACAGGCGGTGGCTTTGGCGGTAGTGCCGTTGCCATTATCCGTGAGGACTGTGTGGAGGATTTTATTTCTCGTATGGGTGAAATGTATCTTGCAGAGTTCGGGCACGAGGCGGAGTTTTATGTAAGCACTGCAGGAAACGGCGGAAGAGAGATATAGGCACTCGCTTTTCGGTCACAACGAACAAAACCCACCACTTGTAGTATAAGCATACGACGTCGGGTGTGTTTCGTCCGTTCTGCCTCGAAAATTGAGCACCTTTATTGGGTGCGGAATTATATCCTCAACCCGTTGGTATAGATGGTGGAATGATTTAAAATACGCAAAAATTGCGTAAAATAATTTTCTAAAATACGCAAAAAAGGATATGAACGCAGGTTCATATCCTTTTTTAATCGTCTATATCTACCAGCTTTGATACCGTTGTGTTCAGCGCTTCTGCTATTGCAAAAAGCGTTTTTAAAGATGGACAGTAATAGCTGTTTGGCCCCTCTAACTGTGCAAGGTAGCCTGCAGAAATATCACACGCCTCTGCCAGTTCTTCCTGTGTCATTCCCTGAAGCTTCCTGTAATATGCAATTTTAAGCCCGATTTTAATTAAATTCATCTTGTAATCACTGTCTGACACCTTTATCACCTCTTTAAATACATTATATCGTATTTACAAATAAAATATTATATGATAGAATATAAATATTATTAGGTAATATATAATAATTTAAATATAACACATAAGAAAGGGATAAAGAATGAAACTGTTAATTGCAAGGCAATTTTCTTCCATAATTCCGCACTCCGCATTGCAAAAAAAGGATATGAACCTGCGTTCATATCTTTTTTTTTGCGTGCATTTTCCATAATG
>JAZNVD010000070.1:0-5732 GCA_045592645.1 Candidatus Ornithomonoglobus sp.
TAATTGAAACAACCTATAAGAGTGCTCTTGCCCGTGGAGATAAGAATGTATATTTCCTTGACGGAAAGGCACTGATGGCACTGTGCAGAGAAGAGGGAACAGTTGACGGATGTCATCCCACAGACTTTGGCTTTAATTCAATGGCACAGGCGGTGGGAGATGTAATGGAGAAACATAATCTGGTATGATAAAGACAATTATTTTTGATATAGGCAGAGTACTGGTAGACTGGGACTGGGAAGAATATGTAAAAAAGATAATACCCGACGAGGAGAAAGCAATTGCCGTAGGCCGTGCATTTTTTGCAAGCCCTTATTATATTGAGTTTGACCGTGGCGTTTTAACCCCTGATGAGGTAATAGATAAAATCACGGCGGACAATCCACAGTTTAAAGAGGAGTTTAAGCTTGTGTTCTCCCGTTACGGTGAGAGCATAACCCTGCGTGACTTTGCAATTCCCTGGATAAAGTCGCTTAAAGACCGTGGCTTTTCTGTGTTATTTCTTTCAAATTATGCAGTTCCTATGCGTAACCAGACACAGGATAAGCTCTGTTTTACAAAGTATACCGACGGCGGTATATTTTCCTGTGATGTAAAGACGGTAAAGCCCGACCGTAAGATTTACGAGCTGTTACTTACAAAGTACAACCTTAAGGCAGAGGAGTGTATCTTTATTGACGATTCTCCCGAGAATGTGGAGGGTGCGGTTAATGTTGGTATAAATGGTATACAGTATATCACATACGCCCAGGTATGCGACGATATGGAGAAAATTATAAATGGCAGTAATTGAGAAGGATAACCGTTATTATATGTCCGACGGTGCAGGTATTTTCTACGGCAGAAAAGCCGTTGAGAGTGTGCATACCCACCAGTTTGTGGAAATGGTTTATACCGCAAAAGGTAAGTGTACCCATATAATTGACGGCATAGAGTACCCCGTCCGTCACGGGGATATGGTTATTATAAACTATAACCAGACCCACGAAATAAAGGGTGAGGCGGATGTTGAGTATGTCAATATCTTAATAAAGCCCGAGTATATAAACAACAGCCTTGGCAATCAGGAGAACGCCTTTGCATTGTTAAACCTTTCGGAGTTTGCGGACTTCAGTAAAATTCTTGACAAAAGCAAGTGCAAGATAACCTTTTCAGGTGAGGAACGTGACCGTATAGAAAACGTTATTTCCCTTATAAGCAATGAGGAACGTGACAAAATGGCAGGTTATGAGCTTATAATGAAGTCGCAGTTCAACATTTTACTTATTATGATTTTCCGTAAGATGTCTTTTAAGCTTGACAATGCCTTTACGGGAGTAAATGATGCACTTTTAAGCTATATAAACCGTAACTGCCACGAAAAGTTATCCCTGGAGGATATTGCAAAGAAGTGTTCATATAACACGGCGTACTTCAGCCGTAAGTTCAAGGACTTTGCAGGTATGACCTTTACGGCGTACCTTAAAAAGGCGAGAACAGAGAAAGCAAAGGTTATGGTTGAAAAAACAGATATGGAGATAGCTGATATAATAAACAGTACAGGTTATACTGACCGTACAAAGTTCTTTGCTCATTTTAAAGAGGCAACAGGTATGACACCCCTTGAGTATCGCAGAAGTAAAAAATGAATACTGATTTATGTCAAAAAAGCCACTTTTATAAAGCAGGCTTTTTTTGTAAAATAAAAGTAATCAGGAGGTGCTTGCTATGGCAACAATGAAATTAAATAAGACAGAGTTAAGAGATAAAATATTCGGATGCTGGATAGGTAAGAACATCGGCGGAACAATTGGCGGACCTACAGAGGGAACCCACGATATACTTGATGTTACGGGTTTCACATCACCCAAGGGTGAGCCTTTGCCCAATGATGACCTTGACCTTCAGCTTGTATGGTTACGTGCTATGGAGGATGTAGGCCCCAAGCAGTTGGATGCAAATGTTCTTGCAGATTACTGGCAGAGCTATATTACACCTCACTGGAGTGAGTACGGTAACGGTAAGGCAAATGTTGTAATGGGACTTTTACCGCCTTTATCAGGTGAAATAAACAATGACCCGTGGCGTCATTCAAACGGTGCGTGGATACGTTCAGAGGTATGGGCATGTATGGCACCCGGTGTACCCAATATTGCGGTTAAGTACGCAATAATGGACGCAAGTACAGACCACGGCTTCTCGGAAGGCACAAAGGCAGAAATGTTTACGGCTGCTCTTGAGAGTATGGCATTTTTTGAGAGTGATATGAGAAAGCTTATTGAAAAGGCGCTTACTTATATCCCCGGGGACAGCCGTGTTACAAGAAGTGTTAAGATTGCCATTGACGGATACGATGCTGGCAAGGACTGGAAGGATGTACGAAACGAAATTGTTGAGGACAGTGCTGACCTTGGCTGGTTTATGGCACCTGCAAATATTGCCTTTGTGGTATTGGGTCTCCTTTACGGTGAGGGCGACTTTAAAAAGAGTATGCTTTATGCCAATAACTGCGGTGATGATACTGACTGTACTGCAGCAACGGTAGGCTCAATTATGGGTATAGTATACGGTGCATCAAATATTCCCGAGGACTGGAAGGAATACATTGGTGATGCAATCAAGAGTGTTTGTATCAACGGTTCATACTGGCGTCGTGTACCTTTAACCTGTACAAACCTTACAGATCGTGTAATTGCCCAGATTCCCGTTGTAATGGAGGCACACGGCATTACTGTCCAAATGACAGATGAGGCAAGCTCAATGGGTGATGTTAATCCTGATGCAGTTTTAGACGGTTATGCGCAGAAGGTGCTTAAGAGAAGCCCTTATTCATTTGAAGTAAAAGCAGTACCTCACACAACTGCAGTTGTAGAGTTTGAGGAGAAGCCTGTTGTAAAACCGGGTGATGATATTAAGATGTCGGTTTATTTTGAAAATGACCGTCAGAATCCTTTATACTTTGAAATGGATGTAAGGCTTCCCGAGGGCTGGAGTGCTGACTATAACAGAAGTGTATTTATTTCTCATCTTACACCCCGTGAAATCGGTTGGGGCAAGTGGGAAATGACAATTCACGCAGGTGAAAATGTTGAGGCAATAAACCGTATCCCCGTAATTGCGTGGTGCCGTGGTAATGCAACACCGGTATTTATACCTTTGGTTATATTGGGATAATTTAAAAAACCGTGGAGAACTTCCACGGTTTTTTTTTGACATATTATAAAAAGTATGATACAATGGGCTTAATTAACAATCTAAGGAGCAGACTATGAAAAAGATTATCCCGGTGGTACTTGCTGTACTTATAGTAATATCAAACCTTACAGCACTGGCATATGAATATCCCAACGGTTTCTGGGGTGTTTACACTAAGTACGAAGAGGCATTAAATAGTAATGATTATCTCAATATAATAAAATACGGTGAGGAAACCATTAACCTGATGGAATATGCGCCCGGTGGCCCGGAAAAGACGAAGGTAATGATTTCAAGACTTGATGCCGTAGGAAATGCATATGCCAAGATTGGTCAGTATGATAAGAGTGCTATGATGTACAGAAGACTGTGTCAATATGCAGGTGAGGATGACCCGGAATTTGGTGGCACTGTAAAAGGTGCAAAAGCACGCATAACACAGTACGAATCAAGTATACAGATGTATGTTGACGGTGGAACAAATATCCATTACGGAGCAACAAACGAAAAGGTCAACGGTGTTCTTTTTGGTGTATGTTCCGACGGTGAAACACGCAGCAAGCTGGGCAACGAATCTCTGATTCTTACGTATCAGGAGCTTGGATATAATCTTATTGCCCACAACCGCGATGTTATGAAACAGGCATCAAAAACAGGAGTTGCGGTGGAGTTTGCCTTAAACTGCCCCAAGCAGAGCACGGACATAGACCGTATAACAAGATACGATTCATATCTTGAGGAGCTTTCTGACCTTTTTGATGAATACTATGATGTTCCTGTGTATTTAAGATTTGCCGCAGAGTTTAATTCCTGGGATAATATTGCTGATCCCGAGGCGTACAAATATGCCTTCAGATATGTTGCAGATCATTTCCACAGAAACAACAGAAACGTAGCTATGGTATGGAGCCCCACTGTTGGTTCAAACTGGTATGTTTCAAGGGATGATTATTATCCCGGTGACAGTTATGTTGACTGGGTAGGCGTATCATTATATCCTTCAAAATATTTTGAAGGGAACAGGTACAGTGACGAATTTGACGAGATTTACTATAAATCAGGCGTAAACTCTGACCCTGTTATTGCCGTAAGGGATTTGGTCGAAACGTATGGCAACAGAAAACCCATTATGGTTTCCGAGTCAGGTGTTGGTCACACCCTGGCATCAACAGGGGAGAAAATGACAGATTTTGCATTGCAGAGATTGCGTGAAATGATGTATTATCTGCCGATAGTTTATCCCCAGATAAAGGTAATGGCGTACTTTGACAACTATGCAGGTGATGTGTATGATTTCAGATTATCAACAAATCCCACGATACAGAACGAATACCTGAAAATCACCAGAGGTGGAAGATTTATTCAGGATCAGTTTTACAGTGAAACGGATTTGATATACCGTCCTGCAAGTGACGGAATGTATGTTGACGGCGTATTTGAAGTTGCGTGTTATGCTCACAAATATAAAAAGGATATAAAACAGGTTACGTATTCAATCGACGGAAGGTACGCAGGAGTAGCTTTTGCTGTTCCATATACTAACCATATTGATGCAACAAACTACAGTGGGTATCATACCCTCAAAGCGGTTGTAGAGTTTACTGATGGTGAAACTATGTCCACAGAGTCTGAAATATACATTATGCCATCCAATGACATAAAGGTAGAAATATCTGACAGACGTATTTCCTTTGAGCAGGACCCCATTATGTACAATGACCGTGTTATGGTACCTTTGCGTAAAATCTTTGAAGAGCTGGGTGCCAAAGTAACTTGGGACGGAGAAACAAAAACTGCAACAGGCATAAAGGGTGACAGAACTGTCAAGGTAACAATCGGACAGAACAAGATGTATGTAAATAACAAGGAATACAGCCTTGACACACCGCCTATTATTATTGATGCAAACACTTTAGTACCCGTTCGTGCGGTGTCCGAGGGAATGGGATGCACGGTAGAGTGGGATGGTAACAGAAATCTTGTATCAGTAACCCCTAAAGTGTTTAAGTGGTCAGAGTGGATGGAAACGCTTCCCGGTGGTATAGACGAGGACCTTTATTACATTGAAAGCCAAAAGGAATACAGTTACAGAACCAGAGAGAAGTTTTACTACACGACGTCAAGAAAGGAATATGGCGGAAACTATGTCCGTACAAATACCAGCTACGGAAACTGGAGTGGCTGGAGCACGGATTATGTAAGGGAAAGCGATGATGTAGAGGTAGAAACACGTACACAGTATGAGCCTGAAAGATATTTGTTTGCGCACTATTGTACAGGCTATATAAGTGACAAGGACGATCGTTATTGCACAGCTAACTGGAGATGGCACAGTGAATGTGATTACCACGAATTAGGCTGGTTTGATTATATGCTATCGGCTACACCTGACGGAAAGGGCGGATATGTTTACTATAAAGGCGACGAATATCTCCGTTGTGGAAATTCCTGTTACAGATGGTATGTTTTAGATACTGAGGGTGGAAATTATACGGAGTACCGTTACCGTAATGTATACCGTGAGTATGTATACTGGGAGTGGGATTATTGGACAAGAT
>JAZNVD010000071.1:0-5010 GCA_045592645.1 Candidatus Ornithomonoglobus sp.
GATAAGTTTATGGAAAGAGTACGCACTGTTAAAGACGGGGATTTTGATGCTGAACGTGATACAATTATAAGAATGGTATCGCCCGGATATTTGTATGCAAATCAGTTTACGGAGGACCCTGAATTTGAAGCGGGCGTAAAATTCTGGGGCAAGATTGCAGAGTATATGAAAGATACAAGGAACTTCAGAATTGAATTCAGGGAACAGTTCTTCTGTCACGAAAGTGATGTGCCAAGAGTTGAAATTATGAAGAAGTATGTTAAGCCTGAAATAACAAGCCTTGTGAATTTCTGTGGTGCTGACGGCTTCTATGATGACAAACTGTTTGCGGCAACAACAGCTACAAATTACATAATGAAGGACTACGGAAGCAACATTGTTATGAACGGTAAAGCTTTTCAGGAGCCTTTATGCGTATTTAATGCTGAATATACATGGAATTGTGAAAACAGCGGGTTCTATAATATAGAGAACAAGCCGAAGAATTACAAAGAGTTTATGAAACTTTATTATGACCTTATGGAGTTAAGGGAAATGCCTGAAGAGGTATACGGTGAGGGCGGAATGCTCGATGTTATCTGTGAAAAGCTTTACGGCGAAAAGTATGGCAGGGAAATTGCAAAGGTATTTAAAGTACACGGTAAAAACGGTGAGCCTCCCATTGCCTGTGCAGGTAATGTTGATATTTACACCAACTTCAATAAGGTAGAGTATCCGATGCGTTGGGCGAATGAAATGGATGAAAAGGAAATTGACGAAAAGCTTATCCGTTTCACGGAATGTGCAAAATCAAGTGAGAAAGCTTATGAGATTTTGTCAGGCGTACTTAAGGACTACGACGGTGACGCTGATATAAAAGCAGACCTTACCTGGCTTTGTCAATGTTTTAATATGGGCAGAATGTTGACCGCACGCCTTAGAGAGTATATGGAGCTGTACAGAGAGCTTGACGGTAATTTCCGGAAGGGTACAGATTTTGACAGTACGGTAACGGACAGACTCGAAGCACTTCAGACAAAAAATAAGATGTTTAGCCAATACGTTAAGGGTTCAGCTGATAATACAGTTGACCGTTTTGACGGTAGTATGATGCGACGTGAGGAGCTGGCAGATTTTCTTGAATACAATACCTCCCTTATGATGGCAAGTATTAGAGAAAACAGCCGTATTCCAGAAGATTTAAGACCTGAACGCACCCACGAGTGGTGGTAACAATTGAAAAAAAGACACACGTGTGTGAACCAAAGGTGGTTCACTTGATCCACGGAGTGTCTTTTTTATTTTATATTCATTTTTCTGTAGTCACCGGGGGTGACCCCCTTGATTTTCTTAAAGGTCTGGTAGAAGAACTTGGTATCGTTATATCCGCACTTTACGGAGATTTCACTGACACTTTTGTCGGTGTTAGCAAGCATATTACACGCCTGCTCAATTCTTGTGCGTTGGATAAAGGTCGTTATGGACTGCCCCGTCACATCCTTGAATAACTGCCTGAAATAGTCCTTTGAGAGAAACATATTCTCGACTATGTTCTCTATGTTAATCTTTGAGCTGTAGTTTACCTTAATAAAATCTATGGCATTCTCAACATATTGATGATTTAAATCTCTGTCAATTCTCTCGTTTCGCTTTTCAAGCTTACGGAAAATCTTTAATATAAGCTCTGTTACGTGAGCACGTATTATATCCGTATATCCGTAATTGGTATTTTCATACTCGGCGTAAATTTTACTGAACAGGTCGTAAAATTCGCTGTGGGATAAATTATTTATAAGCTTAAGTTCGCAGTCAAACAACTGTGAATTTTTAAAGGAGTCAAAGAGGTATGAGTTTTTAAGTGCCGAGAAGCGGTCGCCGTCCACGCCGAAAAATGACGGAGTAAGCAACAAATCATAAGTCACAAACGCCTCACCGCCGTCAGCGGAAAATGTAAAGCTGTGGGGAACACCATAGTCAACGATTACTAAATCCCCCTTGCTTACGGGGTACTTAAGGTCGTTTATGTGGTGCATAGCCGAGCCTGAAATTACATATACCATTTCTATAAACTTATGCCTGTGCATAAGACTGTTATATTCCTGAAGCTCGGGTGAGATATGAATAAAAACATCCTCGCCGTCCCTGAAGAACATAGTCTTATCAAGCTGTCTGATTTCCTCTGACATTTATCTCACCTCCTGTGACTTTTTCTACTGTTATTTTAGCATATTTTTAATTTTAAAGTCAAGGCTTTAAGCATACGAAGTTCGGATACACCAACAAAAATCATTCGAATACCCCATAGAAAAAGTGGCGGGGATATTTTATAATATAGTTAAGAATGGGAAATTCCCCACATTAATAAAACGGAGGACTTTATTATGAACAACGGTAAGAAAAACTGGTACATTGTTGACGGCTACCTGCCTTATGCAGGCGAGGTTAAGGATGCAGGCTTTGAAGGTCACGAGGCGGTTATGATTTTGAACTGTCAGGACACACCTGCAAAGGTTTTAATGGACATTTATTTTGAGGACCGTGACCCCATTAAGGATGTTGAAATCAATGTGGGTGCAGAGAGAGTACAGTGTTTAAGAATTGACCACCCCGAGGACATCGGCGGTCACGTTATTGACAGACAGCTTCAGTATTCACTGCGTTTCCGTTCAGACGTGAACGTTGTTATTCAGTACGGCAGAATGGATATTGCACAGCCTAACCTTTCATACATCGGTCTTATGGGTTACGCTGAATAAGGAGATTTTTTTATGATTATTACAGTAAAGGGTGAGATAGAAAAGCCCGAAAAAGGCGTGATTTTACCTCACGAGCATATTTTCTCTGACCTGCGACCTCTCGTTGACCCTCTGGACATCCCGGAGTTTAATGAGCCATTACAACTTTCCAACTACGGTATGGTTACACGAAACCCCTATGCGGTGCTTGACAACGCACTTCTGCCTGATTTGGATGTGCAGACAGAGGAGCTTAAGCGGTTTAAGAAAAACGGCGGAAGTATGATTGTTGACGTAACAACTGACGGTTTCGGCCGTGACCCCAAAAAGCTTAAAGAGGTTTCGGAACGTTCAGGCGTTTCAGTGGTTATGGGCTCGGGTTATTATATTGACGCATCCGTTAAAGAGGAGAACAAGTTAAAGTCAGTAAATGAGATTGCAAATGAAATCATAAATGACATCACCGTTGGACGCGACGGTATACGTGCAGGCGTTATCGGTGAGGTTGGAAGCAGTATGGAAACTACGGAGTTTGAGCTTAAATCTCTTGAGGCGTCAGCTATTGCACAGAAGGTAACGGGTGCGCCTATGCACATTCACGCGTGTCTGTGGAACCGTGAGGGTGTTAATGCCCTTGATTACGCAATTAAGCACGGTGCAAACCCTGAAAAGCTGTGTGTTGACCACTCGGATGTTTTGCTTGATAATGAGTATCTGCATCAGGTGCTTTCAAGAGGTGCTATCCTTGATTTTGACGACTTCGGCAAGGAGTTTTATGTGGACAGAAAGTACAGAAATCTTCTCTTTGGTTCTTTTGCTACAGATAAGGAAAGGGTTATGAAAATCAAGGAGCTTATTGACGAGGGTTATGTACGGCAGATTTTTATAACAACAGATATTTGCCTTAAGAGTATGCTCCACACCTTTGGCGGTTGGGGTTATGACCACATTCACGAGCATATTATTCCCATGATGCAGGATTTCGGCATTACTGATGAGGAAATCAGAATTATTACTGAAGAAAACCCCATAAGATTTCTTGACATTTAAGGAGGAGGACTTATGAAATTTATTGATTGCAGTGCGTGTATCGGACTTGACACAGTAAACAGACTTATTATAAACCACGAAAACTACCCCGTTATTGAAAAGGTTAAGCAGGCGGAATACGCAAAGGATTTGCTCGCTGAAATGGACTTTGCAGGCGTGGATGAGGCGTATGTTTACCATACATCACAGTATTCACATCACCCAACCCTGGGCAACTCAAAAATTCTTGAGGATGTAAAGGGCAATGAGGAAAGACTTCACCCCACCTGGACAGTGCTTCCTGCCCTTGCGGAGGCCGAGTATGAGCCTGAAAATTTATTTAAGGCTATGCAGGAGAATGGCATTAAGGCTCTTCGGGCATTCCCACAGAGAAACCGTTATATGCTTGACCGTGTTACAATGGGTGAAATTCTTGATGTTATGGTTGAGAAAAATATTCCCCTGTACGTTACACCTATGGATAACTGGGAGCATATTTTTAATGCTTTAAAGGAGTTCCCCAAGCTTACCGCAATTATTACCAACTACGGACTTTGGGGTTCAGGCAGATATTTATACCCCTTGCTTCGTGCATATAAAAATGTATATATTGACACAAGTGATTTCCAGGTTCTTGGCGGATTTGAGGCGGTATGCAATAAGTTTGGTGCAGAACGGCTTGTATTCGGCAGTAATTTCCCCTGTGATAATTATGGCGGTCCTATTGCAACTCTTATGGGTGCCGATATCACAATGGAGGACAAGGAGAAGATTGCATACAAGAATATTGAGAGAATTATGGGGGAGGTGAAACTATGATAATGGGTAACAATTCAAAGCTTGCAAAAGAGTTTATGGAACAGGGCAGGCTTATAAGCTGTCCCGTTATTGATGCTCACACTCATATGGGCCCCGACAGCGGTGCGGATATGCCTTTGTCATCGGCGGAGGATATGATTAAGGTTATGGACCGTGAGAACATCGAGATGATTTTCTGCTCACCTCACAGTGCTCTTCACGACCCCTGCAGTGCCAATAGCGAAATTGAAGCGGTTATGGCAAAGTACCCCGACAGAGTTAAGGGACTTTACTGCTTTAACCCCAACTATGAGGAGAAGTTTCTTGGTAACCTTGAGGATGTCCTTAATGTTCCCGGCTATATCGGTATCAAGCTTTTGCCCACATACCACCGCTATCCCCTTGACGGCGAGAATTACGTTAAGGCAATGGAGTTTGCCAATAAGCACAAGTTGTATGTTTTAATTCA
>JAZNVD010000072.1:0-1619 GCA_045592645.1 Candidatus Ornithomonoglobus sp.
TAAAATAAAAAAATCACTCTTGAACGACGGTGACAAGGTTATGTCAAAAGCAATTGAATACGGCAACGGGATCAGAATATTAAAACAGGATCTATGGGAGACGGTTATTTCATTTATAATTTCTGCAAGTAACAATATTCCCAGGATAAAAAAGATAATTAATACTCTTTGTCATGAGTTCGGGTCACCTCACATATATGAGGGTGGAACCTTTTATTCATTCCCCACGCCCGAGATAATTGCCAGGCTTTCAGCAGAAGATTTATCCGTCATACGTGCAGGGTTCCGAGAAAAATATATTCTTTCGTGTGCCAAAGCGGTTATATCAGGAGAGTTTGATCTTAACGCACTTTACAGTATGTCAACGACAGATGCAAAAAAAGCTCTTATGTCTTTACCCGGTATAGGCAACAAAGTTTCTGACTGTATTTTGCTTTTTGCGTTAAACAGATTTGACAGCTTCCCTGTTGATGTATGGATAAAACGCATTATGGAATTTTGTTATTTCAATAACGAACAGCAAACCGTGGACACAATTTCAAGACTTGCCCGGGATAATTTTGGAGCCCTGGGTGGCATAGCCCAACAGTACCTCTTTTACTATGCACACGATTTAAAAATAGGTACATAAGTTACAGAAATCAGACAAACTATATCAATACGAATAGTTTGTGATTTAATATATTTTCAGGAGGAATTACAATGTTAGTTTCAGCTACAGAAATGCTTAAAAAAGCCGTAGAGGGCCACTATGCAGTTGGTCAGTTCAACATCAATAACCTTGAGTGGACAAAGGCAATTCTTCAGACTGCACAGGAGAATAACTCACCCGTTATTCTTGGCGTGTCAGAAGGTGCAGGTAAGTATATGACAGGATTCAAAACCGTTACCGCTATGGTTAAAGCCATGATTGAGGAACTGAATATTACAGTTCCCGTTGCGTTGCATCTTGACCACGGAACATATGACGGTTGTTATAAATGTGTTAAAGCAGGTTTCTCATCAATTATGTTTGATGGTTCACACTTTGCAATTGAAGAGAACATTGAAAAAACAACAGAGCTTGTTCACGTAGCTCACCAGCTTGGTCTTTCAATTGAAGCCGAGGTTGGTTCAATCGGCGGTGAGGAAGACGGCGTTGTTGGTGCAGGAGAGGTTGCAGACCCCAATGAGTGTAAGATGATCGCAGACCTTGGTGTTGATTTTCTTGCTGCAGGTATCGGCAACATTCATGGTAAGTATCCCGAAAACTGGAAGGGACTTGACTTTGATGCTCTTGCTAAAATCAAGGAACTTACAGGTAATTTACCCCTTGTTCTTCACGGCGGTACAGGCATACCTTCAGATATGATTAAAAAAGCTATTTCACTTGGTGTAGCAAAGATTAATGTTAATACAGAGTGCCAGCTTTATTTCCAGGAGGCTACAAGAAAGTATATTGAGGAAGGTAAAGACCTTGTTGGCAAGGGCTTTGACCCAAGAAAGCTTCTTGCTCCCGGTTGCGAAGCTATTAAGACAATCGTTAAGGAAAAGATGGAGCTTTTCGGTTCAATCAACAAAGCGTAAATAACACATCGCAGAGTAGGCACTTTTCCTACTCTGCTTTTTACCCAAAATAT
>JAZNVD010000073.1:0-1681 GCA_045592645.1 Candidatus Ornithomonoglobus sp.
TGCCGTCAAGAATTCTCTCGTGAAGTGCCATAACTGTCATTGATGCCGCAATCATAATAAGCCATACAAAGTCTGTCAGGTACCTCATTAAAATTCCTGCCATCTGTGTATCAAGAATTGCTACAACAAACGCAACCGCAACACTGAAGCATACCACTCGGTGTGCCATCTTATCCTTAAACCAGGACTTTTTAACGACGCCAATCAAAGCATAAATCAATATGGGGAATATCATAAATGCTCCGCCTATTTGCTTCTCAGTAATGGTAATACCCTGGTATACTGTTGCAGGGTCAAAATCGTTTATAAACGGGAACTGTGCGTCAATTCGCATTGGCTGGAAGAAATACGTAAACAAGCCAAGTCCTGTTCTTCCCAGTACCATACCGCGTTTTGTCATATCATTGGTTGTAAGGTTGTAGTTTGCACCAAAGTCCAGAGGTGAGCCAAACCTTGCATAGTTATAAAGCATCGCAACTGCGGCAACCAATATGATGGGAATACACAGTGCCAGTGTCTGCTTCATTGATTTCTTTGAGAACAAGGTTCTTGTTTTAAATACATCTTCCCAGAACAATAGTACTCCAAAGAACAAGGTTATAAGAAACTGCGGTCTGCACATTGATGTAAGAGCAATTAAAAGCGCACCCCACATTATTCGTCCCGTATGCAGTGTTCCGTCATCACGTCGGGCACCAATCCACAAAGCAAGGGCAATTACTGAAAATGCCAGTGCCGCCAGGGGTGGTACCATATAGAAATCGGGCTTGTAAACTGCATAGAAAAGAGATGCAGTTACTGCAAAGGTAACGCTTAACATCAGATACAGAACAAGGGGCGTTCTGTTAAACCATTTCTTTATAATCTCCCACAACAGTGCCATAATACCCACAATAAATGTGATACCAAACACTATTACTGCAACCTGATTAGGCAGCTCCCCACCCGTTATCAGATTATAGGGGAGGTGGAGAAGCAGTGCGGGAAGTACTCCGAAATATGAATAATACTCACCTTCAAAGTAGGCATTGTCCCAGTTAAACTCAACATCATTTTCCACACGGGCATTAAAGTCGTAGGGGTTATCCATTGCCTTTAACGACTCGGACCCCTCGCCTATGCTCAATGACCCTGATTTAAATGCTTCTATAAGATTATAATACTGTCTGTGATGTACCTCTGTTTTATCCCACTCAAGTGCAGCAAGATTAATAAAGGTAAATGCGGTAAAAACAATTGCCTGAACAATAATAGCAACTGCAACAATCCTTCTCTGTTTCTTTTCTTTCAGGTCGGTTATAACTTTATAAACACCTGACCTGGGTCTTAAAATGTATAATAGCATTGCAAAAAGCGTTACTATCAACACTCTTACTATTGAGAACATCATAGGAACTCTTGTGTTAAGCTCAATGTCCTCTAAATTTACAGTAGTGCTTTGTGCGTTGGAAAAATCAATTTTTAAAGTGTTGACCTCACCGCTGAAATGAAGTCTTATATACTGCGTAGGCTTAACAACAGAATTGACAGATCTCCAGGGCACTGTCAGGGGATACTCATTTCCTTCGTCTGTTACGGAAAACTGAACAGTAGTATCATAACCGTCCTCCGTGCCCACACGGATATATTTAATTTCACTGCCAATGTCTGTGTACTCCACAAAGGCATCTTTTTTATAAAT
>JAZNVD010000074.1:0-2683 GCA_045592645.1 Candidatus Ornithomonoglobus sp.
GGCTACGATTCTTTGTGTATGCTTTATGTTTTGTGTAATTTGCGTAGGTTAAGGGGCTTCGAGGTTTGTGTTGCACACGTTAACCATATGCTTCGTGATGAGGCTGACGGGGATGAACAGTATGTAATTTCAGTTGCCGAAAAGCTTGGCATAAAAGCATATACCCGAAAATTTGATGTAAGTAAATTTGCAGAGGAAAATAAAATTTCCTTTGAAACCGCAGGCAGAATTTTAAGATACCGTTTTTTTGATGAGGTTTGTGCGGAATATGAAGATTCTGTAATTGCAACCGCACATAACGCAAATGACAGTGTTGAAAGTATGCTTATGCATCTTATGCGTGGAAGCGGACTTACGGGGCTTATCGGTATAAGACCGAAAACAGATGGTTTAATCCGCCCTCTTATAGAGGCAGAACGCAGTGAAATAGAAAAGTACTGTGACAAAGCGGGCATATTTCCCCGTCACGATTGTACAAATGACAGTGATGATTATCACAGAAATGATATACGACACAATATTCTTGCACCTATGCTTGAAAGATGTAATATTCAAAGTATGTGCCGTATGATGAATGTGTTGTCTGAGGACGATGATTTTCTTGAAAAATACACTTTGGAAATCAAGGATAAATATGTAAGTGAAAAAGACGGACATCAGGTTATAAAGGTAAAGGATTTTAATTTGCTGCCCCTGGCAATAAGGCGCAGGCTTTTAAAACTGATTATTCAGGCTACTCCTGAAAGTCAGTTGTGTCTTGTTCACATTGATGACATAATAGGGATGGCTGAAAAAAATTACGGGGGAAAGAGGATACTTCTCCCGGGGAAAAAAGAAGTTTTTTTAAAAAAAGGAGAAATTTTACTGTGAACATGGATTTTTTAGAAAAAATTTTAATTGACGAGGAAAAAATTAACAAACGCGTAACAGAAATTGCCGAAGAAATTGATAAAATATATGGTGATGAAACTGTATATCTTATTTGTATTTTAAAGGGAAGCACGCCTTTTACAGTAGATTTGATGAAGAAAATTAAAACCGATGTTAATCTGGATTTTATTTGTGCTTCAAGCTATGGTTCAGGTACAACATCTGGCACGCTTAATATAACAAAGGACGTTTCAATTGATGTTTCAGGGAAAAATGTTCTTATAGTTGAGGATATTATAGATTCAGGAAATACATTGAACAAATTAAGAGAGTTGATGATGGGAAGAAATCCAAAAAGTCTTAGAATTGCCACATTGCTTGATAAACCGTCCCGCCGTGTGGTAAATGTTCCCGTAGATTTTGTAGGCTTTGAAATTCCTGACGAATTTATAGTGGGATATGGTCTTGATTATAATGAAAAGTACAGAAATCTTCCTTACATAGGTGTTCTTTCAAGAAGTGTTTACGAAAAATAATTTTTAAAATATGTAATATTTGTTAATACTATATAGGTGTCAGGGGTGATGGAATGAAGAAATATTTTAAAAATTTTGGCTTTTATATTTTGTTGCTGGCAATAATAATGGTTATATTTACAATGTATACATCTTTGCCTGAAAAAGAAGTTGAAACATACAATGACCTTTATACACAAATTGTCAATAAAAATGTAAAGAGTCTTACTATTATCGAACAGAATGCTACCGCAGTTCTTTCAGATAATACTGTTATGGAGGTTACAATTCCGCCTATTGAACAGTTTTATTCCGACTTGGGTGAGATTTTGCGAAAACAGATGGAGGACGGTATTTTAAAGCTTGATTATCAGCCTCCTGCAGAAACACCATGGTGGTTAAGCATTTTGCCTACTCTTATTATGGTAGTTGTGTTTGTGTTTTTCTGGGTATTTTTTATCAATCAGTCAGGTGGCGGCGGAAAGGCTATGTCATTTGGAAAAACAAAGGCAAAAATGCTTAATGAAAACGATAAAAAATACACATTTGCAGACGTTGCAGGTGCCGAAGAGGAAAAGGCAGAGCTTGAGGAAATTGTTGAGTTTTTGAAAAATCCTGCAAAGTTTTCAGAGCTTGGTGCAAGAATACCAAAGGGCGTATTGCTTGTTGGCCCTCCCGGAACAGGTAAAACCCTGCTTGCAAAGGCTGTTGCAGGTGAAGCGGGAGTACCTTTTTTCAGTATTTCAGGTTCGGACTTTGTTGAAATGTTTGTTGGTGTAGGTGCATCACGAGTAAGAGATTTGTTTGAACAGGCTAAAAAGCACCCTGCGTCTATTGTGTTTATTGATGAAATTGATGCAGTTGGACGTCACAGAGGTGCAGGTCTGGGCGGCGGACACGATGAACGTGAGCAAACACTTAATCAGCTGCTTGTTGAAATGGATGGCTTTGGTGAAAATCAGGGTACAATCATAATTGCGGCAACTAACAGACCTGATATTTTAGACCCTGCTCTTTTAAGACCCGGACGCTTTGACAGACAGGTTGTTGTCGGAGAGCCTGATGTTAAGGGCAGAGAGGATATACTTAAGGTTCACACACGCAAAAAGCCAATTGACAAGGATGTTAAGCTGGATGTTCTTGCAAAGTCAACAGCAGGCTTTTCGGGTGCAGACCTTGAAAATCTTGCAAACGAAGCAGCTTTGCTTGCTGCAAAACGTGGCAAGAAGGTTATTGGTATGAATGAATTTGAGGATTCTATTATAAAGGTAATTGCAGGACCTGAAAAGAAAACAAGG
>JAZNVD010000075.1:0-4945 GCA_045592645.1 Candidatus Ornithomonoglobus sp.
CGCCTTTGCCAGTGCAACGTGCTCAACGCTGTACTGAAAATTGCGGTCAAATGTATCAATCAGACACTTGTTCTGTGTCAGGGTTTCAAAGGTATAGGAATTAATAAAATTCTCTGCGTTACGGGTCATAAGCACGTGAACATTTGCCCCAAGCTTTTTTAACATACGGGCAAGGTTTACGGTCTTATATGCCGCAATAGAGCCTGTAACTCCCAAAAGCACTGTTTTTCCTTTTAGCATAATATCAGTCCTTTCTGTACCATCTGCCCGTAATTCCGCAGGGCAGAACAAGTCCGTTTGATTCAATGGGCAGACCGATTTCATCTGCATCAAACTCACCGCCAAATTTCTTAATAGCGGTAACATTCATAACATTCTTTAGTACTGTTGCCGACAAACCCGTTGTGTATGAATTAATCAATAAGAACAATGGGTTATCGGACAAAATCTTCATACAATCGCAGATAAGCGGAAACAGAGCATCCTCAATCTTCCACATCTCACCTGACGGGCCACGACCATAAGAGGGCGGGTCCATAATGATACCATCATACTTGTTACCACGGCGGATTTCACGCTTAACGAATTTCACCACATCATCCACTATGTAGCGAACGGGCTTATCACCAAGACCTGATGAGATAACATTCTCTTTTGCCCAGGTAACGATACCCTTTGACGCATCCACGTGGCACACTTCCGCACCTGCAGACAAAGCACTCACCGTCGCACCGCCCGTGTAGGCAAAAAGGTTAAGCACCTTAACGGGACGGTTTGCTTCGATTATAAGGTCACGGATAAAGTCCCAGTTAACCGCCTGCTCGGGGAAAAGACCTGTATGCTTGAAGCCCGTGGGACGCACGTTAAAGGTAAGCTCACGATACTTAATCTGCCACTTGTCGGGGATACTTTTATTAAACACCTGCCAGCTGCCGCCACCCTTATTGGAACGGTGGTACCACGCATCAACTTTATTCCATTTCTGCAAGTCACATTTATCATCCCACACAGCGATAGGGTCAGGACGGCGTAGTAAGTAGTCGCCCCAATACTCAAGCTTTTCACCGCCTGATGCGTCGATAATTCTGTAATCTTCCCATTTATCCGATAAAAACATAGTAATACTCCTAATAATAATCTAAAATGAGTATATCACAATTTCCCATATTATGCAAGAGCAAAAAGAAAGACGGCTATGCCGTCTTTCTTTTACACCGTCAATATTCCCGTTTCTGATTCAATGAGGAGTAAAATCTCCTCCTCACGTCCGTTCTCGGCATTGACATAAATGATAAAGTTCTTATCGTTATACGTTCCGTGAAATTCATAACACAAAACCTCTCGGAGTGAGTCCTTGGGGATAATACAAAGGTCAGTTGCGGTTACATCTAAATTAGTTGAAACACACGCCTCTGCCTCCGCCTCTGTTAAGGTGACCAAAGGCACTTCCCTCTCACGGTGGTTCATTAAATAACCCTTTGTTTCAATGCCTATTACCTCACCGTCATCAAGTGCAACACGGAGTTTAATAAGGTCGGAATACATCTTAACCCCGTTTTGTGAATATGCAAAGTTCACAGTTGCAACATTGTTGGTGACCTCATAATAGCTCTCTACCATATTAGTAAAACCGTGGCCTGCCAGATAATCACGGGCAACCATATATGCTTCCTCAACACCAAGTCTGTGATTCCCTACACTTCGGCTGTTTATAAAATACATTATAAATCCGCCCTTTTTGGTAACGGCAACGGAAATCTCGCCCTTGTCATCACTCTTGCCAAAAAGATAACATTCAATGGCGGTGTTTGTCATATCGCCCTGATATGTGAGTCCGCTGTACCCCGTAAACTCCTCCGCAAGCTTTAAAGCCTTATCCTGACTCACCGCCTCGGCACCTGAAATCATTGGTGACTCTCTGTTTTCAATATGCTCGGAGAAGGGGCCGTCATAAATAAGTGACGGATAACCCTCAAAGGACTTTTCTACATTTTCAAGGTCGGCAAAAATATCATCCTCTGCCATAGCCGTCAGCACCAATGACTCACCCTCTGCCACATTAAAGGTAATTTCACCGTTATAAATTTTTGTCTGGATTCCCTCCAGTGATTTTGTAAGAGCTGATGCAAAATCATTAAGCTCACTTAGTGTCGTGTACTGCTCCTGTGTAATCTCCTCGCCGTTAATCATATTCTGTGAGAGTACATAGGTATAATCCCCCACCTGCGAAAGAAATCTCGCCGTGTTCTCAAGGCTGAAATTCCCTTGTGGTAATTGACCGAAACAGGACTTTGCCTCGGCAGACTCCTTGAAAATCTCACCTGCAATGGACGCCATTTGTGCAGGTGTTCCTGCAAGCTGTGCCTTTGTTAAAAGCACATCAATGTCTCCCACGTAGTCTGTCAGTTCAAAGAACGCACGGTCATAGTTATTATTAACCTCGGTAATAAGATGATTTTTAGCAGTTGCGGTCCTTGCCCACATAATTGCAAGAAATATAAGCACAAGTCCCAGTGCCGTGTATGCTATAACGTGAATTTTATTGGTTTTTGTCATTAATACCACCCCTTATCTGCAAAATCTGTGCTTTCCAATCTGCACAATAAGTTCTCTTGACCATATCCACGAGCTTGTTGCCGTGTCAGGGTTAAAATAATAAATTGCACCGCCTGACGGGTCCCACCCGTTTAAGGCATCCTGACAGGCTTTATAAACTGTAGAGTTTGCATCAATGGGTGCATTAATCTGCCCGTCACTGACGGCGGTAAATGCCCCCGGCTGATAAATTACGCCTGCAACAGTGTTGGGAAATGATGAGTGCTTCACACGGTTTAAGATAACTGCCGCAACAGCAACCTGACCTGTGTAAGGCTCACCTCTTGCCTCACCGTTTACTGCACGTGCCATTAACTGTAAATCAGAGGTTGCACCATAAACAGGCACTGCAGTAAACCTGAACACACTCACTGCGGTTACTATAAACATTGTAACAATGGAAATTGCCTTTCGCATATTTAGTTTCCTTTCTCGTTTTTTCTTTAGTATGTTGCAAGAGGTATAAAATTATTATTTTGGTCAAGAATTTATTTACAACACCGTGAAAGGAAAATTTATGAAAAGATTAGTATTTGGGTTAAGCCTTATGATTATGTTCTCTGTATCCATTGTTACATATTCACAATGCTTTTACAGGGAAATGCAGGAGAATGTTATAAGGCTCCATATTCTTGCAAAAAGCAACTCATCTAATGACCAGAAAATCAAGCTATCAGTACGTGACGAGGTTTTAGATGCAACAAAGGATATTGACATAAAAGACACAAAGAAATTTCTCACAATTGCACAAAACACCGCTAATCAATACCTTAAAAACAATAACATCCCATACCGTGCCCGTGGCGAAATGGGCGAGTTCCATTTTCCTAAAAAGGAGTATGGAAATATCACCCTCCCTGCAGGAAAATACAAAGGAATACGTATTATTTTAGATGAGGGTAAGGGTGAAAACTGGTGGTGCGTGATGTATCCGCCTATTTGCACCGCAACAGATGATGAAGCAATTAATATGCTTAAAAATTCTCTTTCTGATAATAACTATGATATTATTACCCAAAAACCTCAATTTCGTTTCTGGTTGCTTGATTTTTTGAATAAATAAAAAAATGCAGAGGAATCATTCCTCTGCATTTCTATTTTTTTAAGTTGACAAAAAGGTACGTCCCCATTTGCACGCAAATCCAAGTTCCTAAAACCCGCATAAAATGGGCAAAGTTAAAGCACAGACTGTTGATAGTCTGTGCTTTAACTTTTGATATGTAATGTAATTTAATTATAAATGTTTTGCACTTCTTAGTGCAATGATAACAGCTTGTTCACGAGTTGCATATCCATATGATTCACCAAGAGTTGCACTATTCTTAGGTGCAAACTTGTTATCGCCGACACCTTTTATAACGTCCCAACGTGCCATGAAATAAACCGATTCTTTTGCATAATCTGAGATTTCGCTATCATCCGCAAATTTTTGAACCCCCATAAAGTTTAATGGGTAATCGGCATCTTTTGCAATCGTCCAGTCTTTAAATTCAGACTTCTTATATGCTCTTGTGAGCATAGTTGCCATCTGTTCTCTTGTAATATTTACATTTGGCTCAAACGTTGTCGCAGATGTTCCTATTGTAATATCAAGGTTGTATGCTTTTAATATATCATCTTCGCAAGCATTTCCAATTATATCATTAAAAGGATTGTTTGATTTTGTTGCCTTACTGCCTGTCAGATTTTCATAAAGAGCAACCGCAATTGAAGCAAATTCAGCTCTGTCTACTTTTTGAGTTAAATCCTTACCAACAAGAACTTCAGGAACTAAGTTTTCATCATATGCTTCTTCAACTTCTTCTTTTGCCCATTCTGATACTTCTGAACCAAATGAAGTTGTTGCATTCTCCGTATCAGATTCTGCAACTATTGCATAAATGCTGAAATGGTTTGTTTCAAATTCTAAATAATCATAATCACGCCATTTAGAAGTTTTAACATTCATATTTGTTAAAGAACCATCTTCTTCTACACGATATACTTTGATTTTACCCATATACTGTTGCATTTCTTCTGAAATAGGAATAGATACCGTTGCTGTTGAAGTCAGTTGAGATTCTTTGCCTGCTTTAATCATTGAAATATTTATATATTCAACCAATTCACTTTTATCTATTGCTCCTGATTTTATTGTCGAAAGTATATCATAGTCCGTACCAACAATTTTATAAACTTCTAATGAAGTTTCCCTATCTATTGCATCAGCACATTGGACGCGAACTCTCCTAAAGGTTCTGGTGTTATCTTCAGGTACTTGAATGCAGATTGAAGATGTATTTCTTAAATTAACAAAATCATTACACTCACAAATCAAATTAGCGGTACTTCCTAATGCAAAACACCCTTT
>JAZNVD010000076.1:0-3869 GCA_045592645.1 Candidatus Ornithomonoglobus sp.
TGAGGATATGGGCTATTGTGACGGCATAATGACGGTTAAAATGACCGTTGCCTGCGGTAGTGATTATAACCTTAAGCCACAGACCGTGGTTGAGGCAATGGCAAAATATTTAGAGGGCTTTACCTTTGAGTTTTGTCAGTCACACCGTTTGAGTATGCTTGTTAACGGTAAGGAAGTAATGTAATTTAAGGAGAAAGCTTATATGTTCGCAAACGATATAAGTATAGACCTGGGCACAGCCACAACTCTTGCCTATGTAAAGGGCAGAGGTGTTGTCTTAAACGAGCCTACAGTTATTGCCATAAACACAAAAACAAAATCAGTTGTGGCAGTAGGCAATGAGGCAGGTGCAATGATTGGCAGAACACCCCCTGAAATAAAGGTAATTCATCCTCTGCGTGACGGTGTAATTTCAGATTACACTCTCACCCTTGAGATGATTAAACGCCTTGTGGCAAGGGTAATTAACCGTGTTCCCGGCAGACCCAGAATTATGATGTGCGTGCCGTCGGGTATAACCGACGTTGAGCAGCGTGCTGTAATTGACGCTGCCCGTGAGGTTGGTGCAAAGGACATTTATGTAATTGAAGAGCCAGTTGCGGCGGCTTTGGGTGCAGGACTTAAAATATCCAAGCCTAACGGCACAATGGTAATTGATATTGGCGGCGGTACAACAGATATTGCCGTAATAAGCCTTGGCTCCGTTGTTGCAAGCCGTTCAATGAAGATTGCAGGTGATGAGGTAACGGAGGAAATTATCCGTTTTATGCGTCGTGAGATGCAGCTGCATATCGGCAAGGTAACTGCAGAAAAGCTTAAGACCACCGTTGCAGGTGTTATAAAGCGTGAAAAAGAAATACTTTGTGAGGCAAAGGGTGTTTGTGCCGTAACGGGATATCCCAAGAGTGTAACGGTATCGTCAAATGATTTATACCCGATTTTTGAAGAGATTGTGTACAACATCACAGAACGCGTCCGTGAAGTTCTTGATGAAACACCACCCGAGCTTCAGGGTGATATAATCTTAAACGGAATTATAATGACGGGTGGCGGTTCGCTTCTTTACGGTCTTGACCGACGTATTGAGGAGGAAATCGGCGTAAAGTGTTACCTTGCCCCCGATATTACCCAGTGTGTCGTAAAGGGTACGGGTATTGCGCTGGATGGCATTGATACTGTATCAACCCCAACCGAGATATACCATAAAAAAGCATATATCCACGAGTAAATACCTGCATATTCAAGCACCTACGGCACTCCCGCAGGCTCGGGGTACACCAGTACGCCGTCGCCTACCTGTCGTACCGTATGCACTTAAATATTCAAGTATTAAATAAAGGAGAAAACTATGGAAACATTATTGAACAATATAGAAATTCAGAAAATTTTACCTCACCGTTATCCGTTCCTGTTGGTTGACAAAATCACAGAGATGGACGAGGGTAAGTCAATTAAGGGTATTAAGAACGTAACGGTAAATGAGCCATTCTTTCAGGGACATTTCCCTGGTAATCCCATTATGCCCGGTGTTTTGATTTGTGAGGCACTGGCACAGGTGGGTGCGGTAATGTTATTGAGTATGGAGGAAAACCGCGGAAAGCTTGGCGTGTTTACAGGTATTAACAACTTCAAGTTCCGCCGTCAGGTGGTTCCGGGTGATACATTGGAGTTATCAGCAGAGCTTCTTACATACCGTCACGGTATGGGTAAGGCAGAGGTATTGGCAACAGTTGACGGTCAGGTTGCAGCAAAGGGTGAAATCAGCTTCGCCATAATTGAGAACAATGGCAATAAATGAGGTAATTGATGACCTGCAGAACGGGTATTACATAATTCAGGACAATGACGGCTTCAAGTTCGGCATTGACGCAGTACTGTTGTCTGACTTTGCAAAGTCGGCAACGGGAAAAGTAATGGACTTGTGCACAGGTACGGGAATTATTCCCATACTTTTATGTGCAAAGTCAAAGGCACAGCATATTGATGCTATAGAAATTCAGCCACAGATGGCGGAAATGGCACAAAGGAGTGTCAGCTATAACAAGCTTGATGAAAGAATTTCCGTTAAATGTGCCGATATTAAGGACGCATTTGATATTTACGGAAAGAGCATATATGATGCCGTTACCGTAAATCCGCCTTATATGAAATCGGGTACAGCACTGGAGAATGCGGAGGACAGTAAGACTGTGGCCCGTCACGAGGTTAAGTGTGACCTTAATGATGTAATAAAGATTGCGTCGGGATTATTAAAGCCCCACGGTAAAATGTTTATGGTACACCGTCCGTCAAGGCTTGGTGAGATATTCCACCTTATGACGGAATATAAGGTGGAGCCGAAAATAATGAGGCTTGTTGCACCGTCAGTGGGCAAGGAGCCTAATATGGTGCTTGTATGCGGAATTAAGTGTGCAAAGCCACAGCTTACCACATTACCGACATTATATGTATATAATGAGGACGGCACCTATACAGAGGAGACAGATAAAATTTATGGCAGAGAATAAAGGTACATTATATCTTTGTGCGACACCCATAGGCAATCTGGGGGATATTTCAACCCGTTGCCTTGAGGTATTGGAAAGTGTAGATTTAATAGCGGCGGAGGATACCCGAAGAACATTACAGTTACTTAATCATTTCGGATTATCCAAGGCACTTACAAGCTATCACGAGCATAACAAGAAAGCAAAGGGTGAATACATAGTGTCCCTGCTTTTAGAGGGAAAGAATGTGGCACAGGTATCCGATGCAGGAACGCCTGCCATATCTGACCCGGGTGAGGACTTAGTAAAGCTGTGTATAGAAAATGATATAACCGTAACATCAGTACCGGGTCCCGTTGCGGGAATTACAGCACTGATTTTGTCGGGACTTCCTGCACGCCGTTACGCATTCGAGGGCTTTTTATCAACCAACAAGCGTAATCGTCAGGAGCATTTAATGAGTGTTAAAAATGACACACATACACTTATTTTCTACGAAGCACCCCATAAGCTTATAACAACCCTGAAGGATATGCGTGAAGTATTTGGCGGTGAGAGAAAGATTGCCCTTGCAAGGGAATTGACAAAGCTTCACGAGGAGATTATAAGAACTGACCTTAACGGTGCTGTTGAGTACTATGAGGAGAAGTCACCCCGAGGCGAGTATGTACTTGTAATAGAGGGTGCCGTGGAGGTCACAGAGGATGAGGAATGCTTCTGGGAGGAAATGACGGTTACAGAGCACGTGGATAAATATATAAGTGAGGGAATGACGCAAAAGGATGCAATAAAGCAAACGGCAGTTGACCGAGGAGTTCCCAAACGTGAGGTGTATAACGAATATCATAAGGAGTGATAAATATGGCAAAAAAGAGTAACAAGGGCAAAATGTTATTATTGGGTGCAACGGCGGCTGTGGTTTATTCTGCAGTTGCAGGCAAAGGCCCTTTTAACAAGTACCGCTTCAAAGAACAGCACGCAGAGCTGACAAAGTATATGGATACAAATTATCCCGGATGTTCATATTCGCCCATTGAAGCCCACGGCAAGGGCTATACTGCCGCGGTAATGAAAATGGGTAAAGCAATTAAGTTTATTTATTTTACTAAAGACGGGGAAGGTAATTATATTTTTACCGAGCTTGACGAGAAAATGAATTGATGTAACACAAACCTCCTTTTTGGAATAGTATATACTACAATTCTAAAAAAGGAGGTTAAGAGTATGTGTTTATTCAACAGTAACAATAATAACGGTTGTGAGTGGATCTGGATTCTTATCATAATCCTTTTGGTATGCTGCTGCGGTAACAACGGTAACGGCAACAGCAATGACTGTGGCTGCAACAATAATGTTTGCTGCTAATTCAAACTGAAAGAAGTC
>JAZNVD010000077.1:0-6417 GCA_045592645.1 Candidatus Ornithomonoglobus sp.
ATACCCTTCGTAATTACTTAATGTAATACTTCTGCTTATAGCTGTTGTACATTTCAACGAATTCCTCACCCTCGCCTGATTTAATCTGGTTAAGATATTCGTGAACCTCCATTGAATCGTGAGAAATCTCAATAAAGCAAACTGCAATGTTTGAACAATGGTCGGAAATTCTCTCAAAGCTGTTAAGCATATCCATAAGGATAAAGCCAAGCTCCATTGTACATTCGCCCTGTTGAAGTCTTGTAACATGACCTGCCTTAATCTTTCTGTTAAGTCTGTCAATAACCTGTTCAAGAGGTTCAACCTGCTTTGCAGTTTCTATATCATCATCAAACAATACCTTCCTTGAAAGCTCAAGGATTTCCGCTACTGCGTATGCCATAATTGAAAGGTCCTTCTTTGCAGATTCAGAGAAAGTAACCTGCTTGTCGTACACTTCTTTTGCAGTTCCTGCAAGACTTAAAGCATGGTCAGAAATTCTTTCAATATCGCTTATTACGTGTAGTAATTCAGTTACTACCTTACTTTCTTTTGATGACATCTGTGTTGCCGCAATCTTAACAAGGTATGTGCTTATCTTGTCCTCGTACTTATCAACAAGAGACTCCAGTTCTTTTACCTTCTTATGGTCCGCTTCCTTAAAGTTGTCAAAAAGGTTGCGGGCTTTTGTAAATGCTTCAATTGAGATGCTCATCATATCACACACAAGAATTTTACACTGCTCAATAGCAAAGGATGTAACATCCAAGAATCTGTCATCAAGTGTATCAAATACATCTGTTTCCTTATCCTCAACCTTGCTCTTGATAGTCTTTATTGCAAGTTTCTCAAACAATGAGCAGAACGGAAGCAATATTACTGTTGACAAAATATTAAACAAAGTATGAATTACAGCTATCTCGAATGCACTTACGTTCTGTGTCATAAACTCAAAACCAATCATATTGTTTAGCAAATAGAAAATGCCAACTACTACTGCAACGCCTACCATCTTTATATAAAGACATGTAAATGCTACACGTTTTGACTCTGTGTTGCCACTGAAAGATGAAATAATGGGGGTTATTGTTGTACCAATATTCTGTCCCAATATAACAGGAATCGCCACTGCGTAAGGAATATTACATGATAGCGATAAAGCCTGTAAAACACCAACTGATGCAGATGATGACTGAATTATTGCCGTGAATATTGTACCAACAAGAATACCCATTATAGGATTCTCAAACTTTGTAAGCAAGCTTGTGAAGGCTTCGTTGTCTCTCAAGCCCTCCACAGCACCACTCATGGCATCCATACCAAACATCAGGATTGCAAAACCTATAAGAATAGTTCCTATGTTCTTCTTACTGTCATCCTTTGCAACCATACCCATAATAAATCCGATTGCAGCAAGAATAGGAGTAAACGATTCAGGCTTTAACAGTTTAAGAAGAACTGCTGTACCGCCAATGTCTGCCGTACTTAAAAGCCACGAAGTAACAGTAGTACCAATATTGGCACCCATAATAATACTGATCGTCTGACCAAGCTTCATAATACCTGAATTAACAAAACCAACAAGCATTACGGTTGTTGCAGATGATGACTGAATAACCGCTGTTACTGCAAAACCAAGTAAAAAGCCTTTTAGTCGGTTTGATGTAAGCTTCGCAAGAATTGACTCAAGCTTGCCGCCTGCAAGCTTCTTGAGGCTGTCCCCCATAAGGTCCATACCAAACAGGAAAAGCACAAGTCCGCCAATTAAACTCAAAACTGAAAAAATATCCATAGTTATTCCTCCTGATGTATAATTTAATTCATACACAGTAATTATATCATAATATTTTTCAAATTTCAACAAAAAAAGATATGGGATTAACCCATATCTTTTTATAAAAACTTAAATGCCGTCTTTGTATGGCAAATGCTGTTCCTTTTTACTATACCATTTGGGAAATGTGAATATTTAAGGCTGTTCGGAAATACCTGAGTTTCAAGGCACATACCACCATGTATGGGATAAACTGCACCATCTTTGTAAACGCGGTCTTTCTCTATAGAGTTTCCTGTATAAATCTGCATGCCGGGACGGTCTGTATATATTTCCATCCTTATTCCCGACTTATCCCCCTCAAGAATACCTGCTTTACGGTAACCCGTACCGTCAAGGGCAAAGTTGTGGTCAATACCTCCAAACATAGAAATCTGCTCACATTTATCATTGACCGCTTTGCCTATAGTTTTTGGTGTTGTAAAATCAAATGGAGTTCCCGAAACCGATAAAACCTCACCGTAAGGTATACACTCCTCCGTGTTCGGAGTATAGAACTCTGCATTTAAAATCAGTTTGTGTCCGTCAATCGTTCCGCTGTTATGACCGTTCAAGTTAAAATAACTGTGATTTGTCATATTAAATAAGGTCTCATCCATTGCAACACCCTCATAATCTATAACAAAAGCGTTATCCTTAGTAACAGTATAACAAACCTTAACAGAAAGCTTTCCGGGGAATCCCTCATCACCGTCAGGGCTTATAAGATACAGCTCAAGTGCGGGCTCATCACCATCAATCTCTTTCACATCCCAGATCCTTTTGTCAAAGCCATTTTCACCACTGTGAAGATTGTTTCTCCCGTCATTGGCACACAAAGCGTATTTTTTCCCTGAAAGAGAGAACTCCGCCCCTTCTATTCTGTTGGAATTTCTGCCTATCAATGCGCCAAAATAACCGTTGTTGTCATAATATTCCTCTAATGTATCACGGCCAAGGACTACATCTGTTCCCTTATAAACAAGGCGTTTAATAATTCCGCCATAACTTAAAACCTCTGCACAAAGCCCGTTACCATTATCCATAGTAAACAGGAATATTTCGTTTCCGTTTTTTTCACCAATTTTTGTTCTTGTAATACTCACATTAATCACCTCTTTCTTGTATTTTACCATACTGCAAATAGTATTTCAACAAAAAAAGATACGGAACTGCAATTCCGTATCCTTAATTTTTTTATAAAATCTCACTCTCGTGAAGTTTCACACCTGCATCTACAAGTTTTTTCTGCAGTTCCTTTACATCAAGACTTGCAAAGTCGTCAGTCATTGCAGCAGCCGTACCTGCTGCCTCACCCGTTACTGCACAGCACGGGATAACCCTCATAAGGTCCCACATCACATCATCCACTGATGTACATCTGCCTGCACATATAAGGTTTTTAACCTTTGACGAATACAAAGTTCTGAAAGGTACTTCATAAATCGGTCCTCTTCTCCTCCAGTTGGGAACCATACCGATTGAGTCCTCAAAATACTTATGCTCTTCCGCGTATGACAATGTATAATCACCGTCAATACGTCTTGTCATACGCACCTGAGGTGTTGTTGCAATAGTTACGGGTGCAAAGGTGTCATCATTCTCACGCACTTTAAGCACATCATTATATGTTGACTGATGTGACATACAAACCTGCTCGGAAAGCTCCTTACCGTCAAGTCCTGAAAACCTCTTTGCTACAAGCATTTCAGGCTCACCCTCTTCTGTCTTTTCTTCATCAGGAATGTCACAGAAGCCAAGTGCCTTCAGTCCGTAGCCACTCTTGCCGCAGTAATAATACCACGCCGCAAGAACATTTCCATTCTTAAAGGTTTCTGTGGGAGCTTCAGCAAACTTTGCAATATCACAGTCACCCGTTGCATCAACCACAGATTTTACCTTATATGCCAGTCTGCCTGACTTGTTCTCTGTTATAAGGTGCGTAATCTTACCATTTTCCATACTTACACCAACAGCGTATGTACCGTACATTACGGTAACACCGTTGTCTGTAAGAAGCTTCTCTGCCATTATTGCAAACATCTGTGGGTTGTACTGAACCTCAAAACGCTGTGTCTTTTCATTTCTCTCACCCACATTGTCGAGCCAATTGGCAGGATAACGTCCCTCACTTCCGTGACGAACCGACAAACGGAAAAGCTCCTCTGCAATACCATATGAAACCTGATGTCCCATACCGTCACACAAAGGAAGATATATTGTTACAAGTCCTGCTGTACCAAGTCCGCCGAGCATAAAGATTTTCTCAAAAAGAACAACCTTTTTGCCTTGTCTTGCTGCTGCAAGAGCCGCAGAAATACCTGCGAAACCGCCGCCGCATACCGCTACATCGTACTCCTCTGTTACTTTTGTTTTTATATTTTCTTCAATAAACATATGCATTGCCTCACATTTAACAAATATCAGGTTGATTGTAACATACCCCATCATTGATGTCAAGCACTTTAAAGAAATTGTACGATTTATATCAAAAAAAGAACGACCTTTTCGGTCGTTCCATAAAATTCTTATTCAGCAACGAAAGGCATCAATGCGATAATTCTTGCTCTCTTAATCGCAGTTGTAAGCTGTCTCTGATGCTTTGCACAAGTACCGCTGATTCTTCTGGGAACAATCTTGCCACGTTCTGAAACATAGCGACGAAGCTTTGCAGTATCCTTGTAGTCAATGCTCTCAACCTTGTCTACACAGAACATACAAACCTTACGCTTAGGTCTTCTTGCTCTCTGCGGTCTGTCATTTCTCTCAGCCATTAGAATTTCCTCCTTCAATTTTTATCCGCGGGCATCAGAACGGTAAATCGTCCTCACTGCCCAAGTCATTCGCAAAACTTAAATCAACGAAACCGTCATCCTGTGTTACAGGCATTTCCGGCTCCTGGGGTGCACTGAATCCGCCAAAGTTTGTCTGATACTGACCACCAGTTGTGTGAGATACACCTGACTCGTTCTTTGAGCTTGTAAAGAAGGCATTGTCAACCATAACTTCAGTTGAATACTGACGCTTGCCATCCTTGTCATCCCATGTACGAGACTGAAGCTGTCCCTCAACGGCAATCATTCTGCCCTTTCCAAAGAAACGGCATACGAACTCTGCGGTCTGACGCCAAGCCACACATGTGATAAAATCAGCCTGCTGTCCACCCTCTTTACGGAATCGTCTGTCTACAGCGATTGTAAATCTTGTAACAGCTGTGCCCTGGGGCGTCTGTCTTAGTTCGGGGTCTGCAGTTAAGCGACCCATCAAAATAACTCTGTTCATAGTGTCACCGCCATCAATTAAACTTCGTCCTTGCGAATGATGATTGTTCTAAGGATATCCTCATCAATTCTGTATCTTCTGTCAAGCTCCTTGGGGAAATCGACGTTAGATTTGAAATTAACAAGAACATAGTAACCCTCAGACTTGAAGTTGATAGGATATGCAAGCTTTCTCTTGCCCCACTCCTCAACTTCGCCGATTTCGCCATTGTCTGTGATAATCTTCACAAACTTGTCCTTCTTTGCAGTAATTGCATCGGGCTCCAATGTCGAATCGATGATAAAAATTGTTTCATAGCTGTGAATTGCTGTTGTTTCTGCCATTTTCTACACCTCCTTATGGACATTTGTCCCACAATCTTCCCTTGTGGGCAAGGAATTGTCTATTACAGACCTAGTAATTATATCACCCAAAAACCCTTTTGTCAAGCATATTTTTACAAATTTTACGCACAGCAAAAGTTTTTCAAACATATGTTTGACAAAGGCAGAATTATGTGTTATAATGTAATAAAGGAGTGATTTTTATGGCGAAATTAACTGACAAAGACTATGAAATTTTAGATTTCATATATAAACAAATAAAACAAAACGGCTACCCGCCCACAGTCCGTGAAATCGGTGCAGCAGTTAACTTAAGTTCACCTGCAACAGTTCACGCGCGATTGAGCAAACTTGAGGCGGCAGGCAAAATAGAAAAGCGTTCGTCAAAGAACAGAACAATGCGTGTTATTGACTATCCCGAGGGAGAAACGATTGAAATGACACCCGCAAGGGAAGATTACCTTGAAGTCCCCGTCTACGGCAAGATTACTGCAGGCGTACCCATAACTGCAGTTGAGCAGTTGGAGAGACACTTCCCCATTCCTATGGAATATGCTCATAACAAGGATATATTTATGCTTAAAATCAGCGGTGAGAGTATGATTAATGCAGGTATCTTTGACGGTGACTATATAATTGTTGAAAAAACACCCTACGCAACCAACGGCGACATTGTTGCGGCACTTATAAACGGTGAGGATGCAACGGTAAAGACCTTCTACAAGGAAAACGGTCATTACCGTCTTCAGCCCGAGTACGATTATATGGAGCCCATAATTGCCAACAATGTTGAGATTATCGGCAAGGTAGTTGGCGTATTCAGAATGTTTTAAACGGGAGCAATTGAATTTAGCGCAGAACATTCAAAAATATCAGGAAATCCGCATTTGTGCGGATTTCTTTTTGAATTAAGGACAAAACGAACCACCCGGAGTACACTCGTACACCTTCGGGCAAGGCCCAATGCAGTTTCGCATTGGGCTTCGTTTTGTCCTTTCTGCGTCTGAATTCAATCGTACC
>JAZNVD010000078.1:0-3177 GCA_045592645.1 Candidatus Ornithomonoglobus sp.
GAAAAGTATATTCAAATGGAGTAGATACGCTTGAACTAGAGACAAGTGCTGTTTGTGATATTACAGATTTTATTGAACTTATGAATACCTGCGGTGTAATCTACTGGGACGGATTTCACGGCAAACACCCGAAAAATGTGAAGGACGGGATAATGTTTGACTTCAGGGCTACCGTAAATGACGGACAGGAAATACACGCCGATGGCTCTGAAAATTTCCCCAAAGGTTACCATAATTTTGTGCGTGAGCTCAATAAAATACTTACAGAGCATGAAGATGACTGATTGATAAATCCCAATTTGTTCATATGTTTTAGTTATGACTTGATATGAACAGCCATCAAAAAGATTTGTATCTAAACCTTATGTGACGCAATATGGAGATGTCGTATATTGTCGAAAGATTGGAGGAATATATGAAAAAGAAAAGTATTATTTGGGCAACTATAATTTCTATAGTTATAGCTTTGGCTATCTTAATATGGCGATATTTTGGATTAGCGATTATAGTTATGATTGGAGACATGAATGTTCCTGACAAAAATGAAATAATTGAATTAGTAAACGAAAATCAGATAGAAATAACCAATGCAATAGAAAACAATAATTTCGAAAACATAGAAAAAATCAAAGGAATAGAAGATATTACTGTAGAAGAGAATTATATTGATTTTTATTGTGGGGGTAAAGGTATTGGTTCAGCAACAAGTTATTATGGGTTTTATTTTTCTAAAGACAATGCAATAGATGTTAAAGAAAACATTGAATATCCAAAAGGTGAAACTTTACAACAAGACGGAAAGGGATATTCTTGGAATGAGCCTGATGGAGATAACAGGTTTTATGTCGAAAAAATCATTGATGGATTCTTTTATTATGAAAGCCATTATTAATTTTAGTCCTAACTTGCTATGAATTTGCGACTAAAAAGGTTTGCATCTAAACCTTATGTGTCGCAATAACTTCGTCAAATTATGGTTGCGTACGCTATCCGTTTTGTTTTATAGAACCCATCATAAAATGGTGTCTGTATGTGAGGTGAATATTTTGAAAAAATTTAACTTCGTTGAAGCCATTCCGTTTATTAATTTTATCAAGGCAAATGAAAATAAGCTGATTGGTTCTAAATTGAAAAAACTACATACTTTGTATTGGCCGCAGCAGAGCTATGAACATATGACTGATGAACCTATTGTTATGGAAATAGACGATTATTGTGTTTGCATATGTTATTTCGTGCCAAGTGATATAGAAATATTTGTAGGAAAAAAGAAGGAGATTGAAACATCACAGACTTTTTTAAATGTGATGAATATCCGAAATATAGTCCACGATTATTATGACGAAGAGTTTGGTGGAGGCGTAAAGAAAGAGCTAATCGAAAATTGTGTAATTAATAAAATAGAAGTTGACCGATTTACAGAGGCTTTTGAATGTAATCCAATTACGGGAGAAGTCAGACCTGATGGTGGAGATTATTTTTCTACCATTAGAATTTATTTGGACAGTGGTGTAATTTTGTGCTTATGTGGGGCAGAGAGTATATGTGATGGATATACTTATATTTGGTGTGAATAAATTTCTCGTCACTTTCTTGGGTAATAAACGGCATAGATGTTACATTTACTCGTGTCAAGTCTAAAAATATGATAATATAGTTTGCCGATTTTGATATTTATATATCCTAACGGATGTAATATGTCCTTTAGGGATGAGAGAAAAGGAGAAAACAAATGCGAATACTTGCAATAGACTTTGGTGATGCCCGTGTGGGCGTTGCCGTAACTGACCCCCTTGGAATAACCTCCCAGGGTGTTGCCACCGTTAAAAACGGCGGTATTAAAAAGCTCCTGGCAGAGCTTGGTGAGATTTTAAATCAATATAACCCCGAAACCGTGGTTATCGGTCTGCCTAAAAATATGGACGGCACAGAGGGCTTCAGAGCTGATAAAACATATAAGTTTGCAGAGAAACTTAAGACCATATATAATGGCAAAATTGAGTTTGTTGACGAACGCCTTACAACTATGGGTGCGGCACAGTATTTGTCTGCCACCAACACCTTCGGGCAGAAGCGTAAGGATGTAATTGACACCGTGTCTGCGTGTCTTATTCTTGATACCTATATGAAACGCAAAAATAACAGTTGACAATTGGTGGTAAATATATTAGAATGATTATACTAGATTAAATTTTTGAAAGGTAGCAATTAAAATGTAGAAAAATATTATTATTTTAGAGGATGAAAACGGCGTAGAGATTGAGTTTGAAGCCATTGACGTGTATGAGTTTGAAGGTCACACATTCTTTGCATTGCTTGAAGTATTACCCGAGGAGATGGAATCAGATGAGGTTCTTATTATGATGGTTGAGGGCGATATTGAGAGTGAGGAAGCAGAGCTTGTTATGGTTGAGGATGAGGAGCTTTTAAAGCGTGCATTTGACGAGTTCGTTCGCCGTGACGAGGAAATGGCAGAATAAACTGTAACATAACTGTAAATAATTACCGCTTGTATTGTAACAAAAATTTTGTTATAATAAAGACACAGCAGAGATTCCTGAGGTTTCTCGTGGACAGACCATTTTTTTTACCAACACTTATAAATAGGGATGCTTACTCTAATTGAGTGGCGCACATGCCTCCTTTCACTTTTGTGACTGCCAGTGGACTTGTAAAGCTCGTAGGAAGCGACCCACCTGGGTAACCAGGTAGAAATAACGGTCTTAACACGGTTACTTTGGGGTCTTTTTTTTGTGCTTTTTTTGCGTTTATACTTTACAAAAGAGGGAAAAAGAGGTATAATAGATTATATAATGCGATTATTGTGGATAAGTGTATCCTTAAGGAGATAAATATGTTTAATTTACTTGAAATAGTTAAATTCGCACCTATGGTGCTTATAGCACTTACATTCCATGAGTTTGCCCACGGTTGGGTATCAAAAAAGCTTGGTGACCCCACCCCTGAAATGACGGGCAGACTGACACTGAACCCGTTGGCACACCTTGACCCCGTTGGTGCATTGCTTATGCTTTTTACGGGCTTCGGCTGGGCAAAGCCTGTCCAGATTAACCCGGGTTATTACAAAGACCCTAAAAAGGGAATGGCACTTACCGCCCTTGCGGCCCCCGTGTCAAATTTTCTGTTATCGGCCATTGCAATGATAATCTACGGCGT
>JAZNVD010000079.1:0-3089 GCA_045592645.1 Candidatus Ornithomonoglobus sp.
AGCGATAAAGATATGTCAAAGGCAATGCGAAACGTAGAAATTGTGGACTTGCTTGCCCGTGAGCCTATTGTTTTAAACAACACCGAAATTGAAGGATATATTAAAGACCAGATAGTTCTTGTAACAGGTGGCGGCGGCTCAATCGGCTCCGAATTATGCCGTCAGATTATGCGATTTAAGCCCAAAAAGCTTGTTGTAGTTGATATTTATGAAAACAACGCCTATGACCTTCAGATGGAACTTAACTATAATTATCCCGACAATAAGCCGGAGATAATTATTGCATCAGTCCGTGATATGGACAGAATTGATGATATATTCAATAAATATCGTCCATATATTGTGTTCCATGCAGCGGCACATAAGCATGTACCTTTGATGGAAGTAAGTCCGGGTGAGGCTATTAAGAACAACGTAATCGGTACATACAATGTTACAAAGTGTGCAGACAAATATGGTGTTAAACGCTTTGTAATGATTTCAACAGATAAGGCTGTTAATCCCACAAACGTAATGGGTGCGACAAAGCGAATCTGTGAAATGATAGTACAGAGTGCTCAACAGACCAGTAAGACAGAGTTTGTTGCAGTACGATTTGGCAATGTTCTTGGTTCAAATGGAAGTGTTATTCCTCTGTTTAAGCGTCAGATTGAGCATGGTGGTCCCGTAACATTAACAGACAAGAGAATAACAAGATTCTTTATGACAATTCCCGAGGCAGCACAGCTTGTGCTTCAGGCGGCAAGCTATGCACACGGCGGTGAAATATTCGTCCTTGATATGGGCGAGCCTGTTAAGATTTACGACCTTGCAAGAAACCTTATCCGTCTTGCAGGATACAAACCTGATGAAGAAATCAAGATTGAGGTTGTTGGTTTAAGACCCGGTGAAAAACTGTACGAGGAGCTTCTTATGGATGAGGAGGGCCTTACAAATACAAGCCATAACAAAATATTTATCGGTAAGTCCTTGGATGTTAGCCGTGAAGAGATTGAGATTATGATAAAAGAGCTTGAAACGGCAGTTGAAACGGGCAATGCTGAACTTATAAAGGACGCAGTTGCAAAAGCAGTACCAACATACGTACGAAATAAATAAACATAAAAAACAGACATAAAGAGGGTATGAATAATGATTATTATCATGAAGGATAATGCAGTAAAAAGTGAAATTGCTGCAGTAGAGGAAAGACTTGCAAGTATTGGATTTCAGACACATCCAATATACGGTGAATTAAAAACAGTAATAGGTGCAATAGGAGATAAGCGTCAGATAAGCATGAACGAAATTCTGCTTATGAGTGGTGTTGAAAATGTAGTACCTATTATGCGCCCCTATAAGCTTGCATCGAAGGAGTTGAAGCAGGAACGTTCGATTGTGGATGTTGGTCACGGCGTAACTGTAGGCGGTAACAAACTTGCAGTGTTTGCAGGTCCTTGTGCAATTGAGAGTGAGGAGCAGTTTTTAAAGGTTGCCCGTCTTGTTAAGGAATCAGGAGCAAACATTCTTCGTGGTGGTGCATTTAAACCCAGAACGTCACCTTATGCTTTTGGCGGTCTTGAAGAAGAGGGCTTGAAAATTATGCGTAAAGCAGGTGACGAACTAAATATGCCAATCTGTACAGAGGTAATGGATACAAGAGACGCAGCACTTGTGGCAGAGTATGCAGACATTATCCAGATTGGTGCAAGAAATATGCAGAACTTTAAACTTCTTCGTGAAGTTGGTAAGGTGAATAAACCTGTTCTTTTGAAGCGTGGTCTTGCAAGTACTGTTGAAGAATGGTTGATGGCGGCAGAGTATATTATGTCCGAGGGAGATAATGATGTTATCCTTTGTGAACGTGGTATAAGAACATATGAAACATCAACCCGAAATACATTTGATGTTAGTGCAATCCCTGTAACACAGGAGTTGACACATCTTCCCATTATTGGTGACCCCAGCCACGCTGCAGGTACATATAAGTATGTTCCGGCAATTGCAAAGTCAGCGATTGCGGCGGGTGCTGATGGTCTTATGATTGAGGTTCACGACTGTCCCGAATGTGCATCGTCTGACGGTCCGCAGTCATTAAAGCCTGAAAAGTTTGATGCACTTATGAAGGAGCTTAAAAAGATTGCAGATGCAATCGGCAAGGAGCTGTAAATATATGTTAGGGTATCTTGGTCCGTCGGGGACGTTTTCCCAGGAGGCGGCAATTTCGTGGTCACAGGGAAGGGAAGAACTTAAGGAATATCCCACTATTGCAAGTGCAATAAAGGCGGTTGATAGAGGAGAAATAGAGCATTGTATTGTGCCTATTGAAAACAGTCTTAATGGCTCTGTTACAACGACTCTTGATATGCTTGCTTTTAACAGTGATGTGTATATAACGGGAGAATATCAACTTAAAATTAAGCAGAACTTAATTGTAAAAAAAGGTACAAAAAAAGAGGATATAAAGCTTATTGTTTCACATCCGCAGGCGTTGGGACAGTGTTCGGAATTGCTTGAGAACGAGTTTTTAGGAATTGAGCTTAAGGCAATGTCATCCACGGCGGCGGCAGCGAAAACTGTTGCCGAAGGTGACGGCAGTATTGCGGCAATAACCCCCATAGCTGCGGCGGATATATATAACCTTGAGGTTATGTATAGTGAATGTAACGATGATATAAACAATTATACCCGATTTGTAATTATTGAAAAAGAACGCAATCTTATTGTTACAGACCACGATAAAAGCTCAATAGTATTTTCGACTGAACATAAGCCCGGAAGCCTTTATAAGGCAATAGGACTTCTCGGTCAGGAGAAAATAAATATGCTAAATATTGAATCCCGTCCCATGAAGGGTGAGATAGGAAAATATGTATTCTTTATTGATATTGAGGGTAATGCAGATGATGCAAAGATATATTTTGCTCTTGACAAAGTAAAAAAGAACTCACTTTTCTATAAATATCTCGGGAGTTATCATTATGAGTAATAACTAAAAACCTGATGTTAATGACATCAGGTTTTTTTATATGTACAAAAATAACAAATTCAAAGAAAATATTAGTACAAAATGACGAATAAATAATTGTTTATAAATGTATATTTGTGGT
>JAZNVD010000080.1:0-6991 GCA_045592645.1 Candidatus Ornithomonoglobus sp.
CCTGCACGGACAATTATATCTTCACCTAATTTGTTGGCAGTGTCCTCGCTTCCCAAATCTTTTATATTAAATGCAGTTATTCCCGTTTCTCCGGTCCCGTAAACCGTTACATTTTCCATATTTTTTAATTCACTACGAAGGGTGGAGTTTAAAAAATATTCATGGGAGCCGATGGCTTTAATTCCCTCTTTTAAGATGAATTCTACCCCTTTTGTAAGCCCTGCAATGGCGGGGGTGTTCAGTGTTCCGCTATGAAATTTCTCAGGCATGGACAGGGGTTGAGTGGGACTTTCAGACATTGAGCCCGTACCGCCTACTATAATAGCCTTTACCCTGTCAGGGTTTTTTATACAGAGAATACCCGTTCCCATAGGCCCCATAAGTCCTTTATGACCGGGGCAGGCAATCATATCTGCTCCGATATCCAACATATTAACAGGAACACTTCCTGCACTCTGGGATGCGTCAAGGAGAAACAAGGCACCGTTTTCACGGGCAACTCTTGCAATCTCCCGTATGGGTTCAACTGTACCGCACACATTGGAAACATGGGTGCATATTATAAGCTTCGTGTTATTCTTTACAGACTGTCGTACAGCAAGGGGCGAAACAAAGCCTTTTTTATCAGCCTTTGCAACGGAAAAGTTTCCGTGGAGATTAACGGGACGGAGAACGCTGTTATGGTCCATTGCCGTTGCAACAACGTGGTCGCCTTTAGTGAGTGTGCCGAGGATTGCCATGTTAAGAGCATAGGTTGCGTTATGGGTAAATATGATGTTATCAGGGTCGGGAACGGAGAAAAGCTCCGCAATTTTGTCCTGGGCAGTTATTATAGTGTTTACACCGCCAAGGGAGAGCTTGTTTGCACCGCGACCTGCGTTACCTCCGAAGAGGGCGTGGGTAAGGGTGGATGAATAAACCGACAGAGGTTTTCTCCGTGTGGTTGCGGCGTTATCGAGATAAATCATAACTACCTGATGCTTCTCTGTACCATTTCTTTGCAGGAATACGGTATTCCTTTACAACCTTACGGAGCACATTCTCATAGCTGTCATCGTAGCGGACAGAGTATGAACAACCGCCGTGGTTTAATTCTGACGGAGTTGAAACCACTTTCCCTTTTATTCCTGTTTTTGATTCTATAATTTTCACCGCACGGGTTGCGGTGGTAATTGAACCGATTGTTATAAGCATATTTTTCACCTCTTTTCCCGTTCAATGTACACATAATATATTATGCGGACATAAAAAAAGGTGCGACTTATCGCACCGTGTTAAGATTTAGCATTGAGTTCATTTTGTTGGAGTGGGCATGGCATATTGCGAGGGCAAGTGCATCTGCTGCATCATCAGGCTTCGGTATAACGTTAAGGCCCAGAAGCATTTTAACCATTTGCTGAATCTGTTTCTTTTCTGCTCTGCCGTAGCCTGTTACACTCTGTTTTACCTGAAGTGGTGTATACTCGCAGATAGGTATGTTTTTATTGCGTACCGCTACAAGGAGCACCCCTCGTGCCTGGGCAACATTAATTGCAGTTTTCTGATTGGAGTTAAAGAATAACTCCTCGATTGCCACTGCATCAGGCTGATATTTTTCAAGATACATTGTCATTTCATCATATATCTTCTTTAATCTGTCAACTGTTGGCATTCCTGCAGGTGTTGTTATTGCACCGTATTCAAGAGTTCTGAATTTGTTACCTTTATATTCAATAACCCCTATACCTACAATGGCGTAGCCGGGGTCTATTCCGATAATAATCATATTGACCACCTTGCATAAAAATTCATAAATATTGCATATAAATGCATAAATATTCACAGGTATTTAATGTAAAATAACTATTGAATATCCAAAATAAATGTAGTATAATACCATTATACATTAAAAAGGAACGTTTTGCAAGAGTAAAGCGTATACACGAAAGGAATGAATTATTATGGCTAAGGATAAGGTTGTATTGGCATATTCAGGTGGTCTTGATACTTCAATTATCATACACTGGTTGAAGGAGAACTATGACTACGATGTAGTTTGCGTATGTGGTGACGTTGGTCAGGGAAAGGAAACTGACGGTCTTGAGGAGAGAGCTCTTCGCACAGGCGCTATTAAGTGCTACATTGCAGACTTGCGTGACGAATATGTTGAAGATTATATAATTCCCGTACTTAAGTCAGGTGCAGTATACGAGGGCAAGTATCTTTTGGGTACATCACACGCACGTCCCGTTATTGCAAAGGCGTTGGTTGATGTTGCACACAAAGAGGGTGCAGTTGCAATCTGCCACGGTGCTACAGGTAAGGGCAATGACCAGGTTCGTTTTGAGCTTTCAATCAAGGCTCTTGACCCGTCACTTAAGATTATTGCACCCTGGAGAGAGTGGGATATTACATCACGTGAGGATGCAGTTGATTATGCTGAAAAGAACGGCATTGAGTGTCCTGTTACAAAGAAGGATTTGTATTCAAGAGACAGAAACATCTGGCATATCAGCCACGAGGGTGTTGACCTTGAGGATCCCTGGAATGAGCCACAGTATGACAGTCTTTTAAAGCTTGGCGTATCACCCGAGCAGGCTCCTGATGAGGCAGAGTATGTAACAATCGGCTTTGAGGCAGGTGTTCCTGTTTCATTAAACGGTGAGAAGATGTCAGCACGTGCATTGCTTGAGAAGCTTAATGAGCTTGGCGGTAAGCACGGTGTTGGTATTGCAGATATTTGTGAGGACAGACTTGTTGGTATGAAGTCAAGAGGCGTATACGAGACTCCCGGCGGTACAATTCTTTATACTGCCATAACAGAGCTTGAGTATCTGTGCCTTGACCGTGACACACAGTCATTCAAACGTCAGAGTGCAGTTAAGTTCTCAGAGCTTGTATATGACGGTAAGTGGTTTACACCCTTGCGTGAGTCAATGTCAGCAATGTTTGATGAGATGGAAAAGACAGTTACAGGTGATGTACGTCTTAAGCTTTACAAAGGCTCATGTACACCTGCAGGTGCTAAATCACCCTACTCACTATACAGTGAGGAAATTGCATCATTTGGCGACAGTAAGGAGCTTTACAGCCATAAGGATGCCGAGGGCTTCATTAACCTGTTCGGTCTGCCCCTAAAGGTCCGCGCTATGATGAAGGAAAAGAGTGGTCTGAAAGATTGATTATGATAAAAAGCGGAGTTATTCTCCGCTTTTTTCGGCGAAAGGAGAAAATAATGGAGCTTAATAACGGTATTATTAAAGTTACAATTTCAAAGCACGGCGCAGAGCTTAAGTCGGTTGTAAAAGACGGCCGTGAATATATGTGGAACGCCGACCCGAAGTTCTGGTCGAGAACTTCGCCCGTTCTGTTCCCCTTTGTTGGAGGTCTTCGGAATAACAAATTCAGACACAACGGTGTAGAATATATGGGAATAAAGCACGGCTTTGCCCGGGATTGTGATTTTAAGTTAGTGGATATTGGTGAGGATTTTGTAACATTTCTTTTAGAGGACAGTGAGGAAACTTTAAAAGCATATCCCTTTAAGTTTAAGTTATATATCACATACATACTTGACGGAGCAGAGATTACCGTTAAATGGGTTGTTGAAAACCCAAATGACTGTGATATGCCCTTCTCAATCGGTGCACATCCTGCGTTTAACCTGAAGCCTGACGGAAATTTCTTTAAGTTTGATAATAAAGGAGATATTACATACAGGCTCATTGATGCAGAGGGACTTGTGATGCCCGATAAGGAATATATATTAGAGAATGACGGCTATGCACCCATAGTGCCGGGAATGTTCAATAAGGATGCATTCATAATTGAGGGAGAACAGGCAAAAACAGTTTCTCTGTGTGACAAGGACAAAAATGAGTATATAAGAGTTTCATTTATATCACCGTTATTCGGACTATGGCAACCTGTTGGAGAGAATGTACCGTTTGTGTGCATTGAGCCATGGTACGGAAGATGTGACCGAAATGATTTTACAGGTGAGCTTAAGGACAGAGAATACGGGAATATTATCCCTAAAAAAGAGGTTTTTGAGGCTGAATATTCTATGGAATTTATCTAATAGAAATTTGTGCTAAAATGTTTGACTTTTAGATAAAATGGGAGTATAATAGAATTCGTTGGTTTTAATTTACATAACACGAAAGGAACGGAAAAATGAGTAACGATGTTAAGAAAACAGGCGGCTGGCGTAATAATAAGTGGATAAGAGCCGCAATTCCTGCATTGCTTTTGCATTGCAGTATTGGTACAGTTTATTGCTGGTCACTGTTCAGTGATCAGATTGGTCAGCACATTGGTTTTTCAAAGAGTGCGACAGAGTGGGCATTCAGCTTTGCTATCTTTTTCCTCGGTATGTCTGCGGCATTCCTTGGAAATGTAGTTGAAAAGGATATTCACAAGTCGTCACTGATTGCAACAATCTGTTTTGCAGGCGGTATGGCAGGCACAGGTTTCTTTATCTGGTATGGCGGTTTGCATCAGGGAAGCCTTGTTTCACTTATAGGTATTTATTTGTGCTATGGCCTGATTATGGGTATTGGTCTTGGTACAGGATACCTTTCACCTGTAAAGACACTTATGCTGTGGTTTGCGGATAAAAAGGGCTTTGCCACGGGACTTGCAGTTGCAGGCTTTGGTGCGGCAAAGGCTATTGCCAGCCCGATTATGGAGTCATTGCTTGACAGTGTTGGTATTTACAAGATGTTCTTTATTCTTGCAGCGGCTTACTTTGTAATGATGTTTGTAGGTCATTTGCTTCTTAAGAAGCCCGATTCATGGCACGAGCCTGCAGGTAAGGAAGATAAACCCAGTATTATCAGTGTTATTAAGACACGCCCCATTCTAAATTACATAGGTATATGGCTGATGTTCTACCTGAACATCACCTGTGGTCTTGCACTAATCAGCCAGGAGAAGATGATTATTAAGTGTCTTGGCCTTGCAGGAATGGTTGGTGTTATTTCAACAGTATCAGCTATATTTAATGCAGGCGGCAGACTTGGATGGTCAGCTCTTGGCGATAAGATGAAGGACAGAAATACAATCTATAAGATTATATTTATCCTGTCAATCGTTGCAACAGCTCTTGTAATTGTTACACAGGGTATCACAAACGGTGCAGGTAATATCGGACTAATCATTCTTGTACTTGTACTTATTATGATAGTAAACGCAGGCTACGGCGGCGGTTTCTCAAATGTACCCACTTTACTTTCAGACCATTACGGTATGAGCAGTATCAGTGCATTACACGGTATTACATTGTCAGCATGGGGCTTTGCAGGACTTACCGGTAACAACCTTGCAACATGGATAGTAAACACCTTTGGTAAAGAAGAGGTTATTAACGGAATTACAGTTAACCCCACAGGTTATCAGGCAGTGTTGTACGTAACAGTTGCTCTTTATGTGGTATCATTGCTACTAAGCTTGTTCTTTGTAAGACCTGTGAAAAATAAATAAAGACATTTAAGAGATGCATTGTGTATGCATCTCTTTTTGCAAGGGTACACTATTGACAAAACATTGATTGTTAAATATAATCAAAATGTATACAATTTTTTAAAAAGGGACGAAAGATAATGATAGATTTTAATCGGATTACTTTAGACAAGAAAGAGGAATATAAGAAGTATCTGTTTGACGGAAATGAACGGGGATGCGAGTATTCTTTTGCCAATCTCTATATGTGGGGACGCCAGAGCAGTGCAGTAATCTGCGACCATCTTGTGTTATTCTCACAGTACAACCGCCGAAGTGTTTATCCGTTTCCTGTAGGGTATGGAGATAAAAAGGCGGTGATTGATGCCATTATTGCAGACTCCAGGGAACGCGGAATACCCTGCAGATTTACGGGACTTACAGAAAGGGAAAAGAACATATTAGAGGAGCTGTATCCGGGAAGGTTCAGTTTCCACTGTGACCGTGATTTCTTTGATTATGTTTATGACATTAACGAGCTTGCAGAGCTTAAGGGAAGGAGATTTCACAGTAAGAAAAATCACTATAATAAGTTTGTGTCAAATTATCCTGATTACAGGGTTGAGGAGATTAATAACGCCAACATTGGCAAGGCGATAGATATGGTGAATGAGTGGTATGAGGACAGGCTTCAGGAGGTTCCCGATTCTGATTTTCAGATGGAGCAGATTGCAATAAAAAAGGCATTTGCAAACTACGATGAATTGGGAATGGATGGTCTTATAATGTATATCGGTGATGAGGTTGTTGCAATGACCCTGGGCAGTTTTACCTCGGATAATACAATAGATGTTCATTTTGAAAAAGCACGCCGTGATATTGACGGTGGATATGCAGCAATAAACCGCGAATTTGCAAACCACCTCCGCAATAAGTACCCACAGGTTATGTATCTTAACCGTGAGGATGATATGGGCATTGAAGGGTTGCGTAAGGCGAAAGAAAGCTACCGTCCCCACCATATGGTAGAAAAGTGCTGGGCGCATCTTCTGGAGGAAGGATATGAATATTAAATCACCCAAAAACGCAGATATTCCTGCAGTCCGCAGTCTGTGGAAGGAGGCATTCGGTGACACGGATGACTTTCTTGACGTTTTTTTCTCTGCGGTGTATGCTGATGAACGTGCTATGTGCGTGACTGATAAAGGGGAAATTGTCGGAGCTTTGTATTGGTTTAATTGCATCCATCAGGGGAGACGGGTGGCATATATTTATGCCGTGGCAACCGCAAAGGCAAGAAGAGGCCAGGGAATATGCCATAAGCTTATGGAGTATACCCATAATCACCTTAAAAGCCTTGGGTACAAGGGAGCTATCCTTGTGCCCGGAAGTCGGGAGTTATTTGATTTTTATAATGGTATGGGTTATGAAACCTGCAGTTTTATAAAAATATTTAACTGTAAGGCAGGGAATGTATCAATACCTATAAAAAATATTGGTAAAATGGAATATGCACAGTTACGCCGTGAGTTTCTGCCCTCGGGCGGAGTTATTCAGGAGGGTGAGAGCA
>JAZNVD010000081.1:0-5561 GCA_045592645.1 Candidatus Ornithomonoglobus sp.
GTATAGAAAATTATCCAAAGAAATTATTGGGAAATTTTTTTAGCTCAATAAAAAAACATTACCACCTAAAAACAGTAATAATGTTTTTTACAATAAAGCGAGCAAGTCGATAAGCCGTGTTCTGTCGTGGGTGGTTATCTATCTACTACTTTTGTTACCAAAAGTCTTACAGCCTTATGAGGGGAAACGCCGAGCAAGCTTAACATCCCCAAAGTTGCTTCGAATGGGGTTTACACGGGATTATTGTTACCAACATTCCCAGTGAGCTCTTACCTCACTTTTCCACAATCGCCAAAAATATGGCATTTATTTTCTGTTGCACTATCCTTGGAGTCGCCTCCACCGGCCGTTAACCGGCATTCTGCTCTATGAAGCACGGACTTTCCTCACCCTTGCGGGCGCAACCACCTAACTTACTCAACGAGTATTTTAACACAACATTCATCTATTTGCAAGTATTTTATAAATTTTTTTTTACATATTTATTTCAATTAATTATATTATCTTGAAAATATCACAAAAATAGTATATAATAGATATATAGTGAATAGATTTAATTTATGAATGGAGGATATAATATGAACTACAAAGATATTTACAACATTTGGTTAAACTCACCCGCTTTATCAGATATGGACAAGGCCGAGCTAAAGCAACTTACCAATGAAACAGAAATAGAAGACAGATTTTATCGTGAGCTTGAATTTGGTACTGCAGGAATGAGAGGTGTTCTTGGAGTTGGTACTAACAGAATGAATATATACAACGTACGACGTGCCACAATGGGTGTTGCCCAATATGTTAAATCAAACGGTGTAGAGGCATCAAATGCAGGTGTATTAATTGGCTACGATACACGTAATTTTTCACGTGAATTCGCCGAGGAAACTGCAAAGGTTTTAGCATCACAAGGCGTTAAGGTATATTTGTTCCCTATTGTACATTCTGTTCCCGAAGTATCTTTTGCTATACGTGAGCTAAAATGCAGCGCTGGTGTTATGATTACCGCATCACACAACCCCAAGGAATACAACGGCTACAAGGTATATGGTCCCGACGGCGGACAGCTTCCTCCTGATGCAGCTGATATTGTTGTTGATACAATAAATAAATGTGATGTATTTAATGATGTTACATACATTTCACTTGATGAAGCAAAAGCAAGGGATTTACTTGTTATTGTAGACAAAGAAATAGACGAAAAATTTCTTCAAACAGTTCAGACACAACAACTAAACCCCGATTCAGTTAAGGCAGTTGCTGATGATTTTAAATTTGTATATACACCATTCCATGGTACAGGCTCACGTCCAATTCAGGAAATTTTAAAAAGAATTGGCTTTAAAAATGTACTTGTTGTTAAAGAACAGGACACCGAGGATGGCAACTTTCCCACTGTTAAATCGCCAAATCCCGAAGATAAAGAAGGCTTTGCTTTAGCAATTGAAATGGCAAAGAAGAATAATGTTGATGTTATAATAGGCACAGACCCCGACTGCGACAGAGTTGGAATAGTGGTTCGTGACGCAAACGGCGAATACCAGACTCTCACAGGTAACCAGACAGGTGCATTGCTTGTTGAATATATACTGCGTTCAAAACAAGAGCAAGGTACATTACCTCAAAACGGTGTTATAATAAAAACAATTGTTACAACAGAGCTTGCAACAGCAATAGCAAAGAGCTACAACATCGAAACAATGAACGTTTTAACAGGCTTCAAATACATTGGTGAAAAGATGACTGAATTTGCAAAAACAAATTCACACACATATCTTATTGGTTTTGAGGAGAGCTATGGTTATCTTGTTGGTACACACGCAAGAGATAAGGATGGCGTTGTTGCAACAATGTTAATTGCAGAAATGGCTGCATACTACAAGCAAAAAGGGATATCTCTTTATGAAGCACTTGAAAATATTTATAAGAAATATGGTTATTTTGTTGAAAAGACTGTTTCATTTACAATGCCCGGTAAGGATGGTATGGAAAAAATGGCGGCACTGCTTTCATCACTGCGTGCTACACCACCAACAAATGTTAACGGTATGAATATTATTGCTTATACTGACTACAAATCACAGATTATTACCTATGAAAACGGCAACACATCGCAGCTTGAAGGTTTACCAAAGGCTGATGTGCTAAAATATAACTTATCTGATGGTAAAACATATTTTATTGTAAGACCATCCGGAACAGAACCGAAAATTAAAATTTATCTTGGAACTAATGCAGCATCACTTGACGAGGCAAACCAGATAATTGAAGAAACTCTTGCAGACTGCAAAAAACAATTTAATCTATAACACAAAAAGGGACAGTGAATTTTACTGTCCCTTTTATGATAGTAAGGAGAGATTTAAAACAAGTCATATTATCAGAGTTATTTTATGATAACAACCTCTGTAACCGCATCCTTATAAATCTTTAAGAATACTCTGTTACCTTCATCGCTGTCGTAATTTTGAATGTCACCTCTTGTGGCTACTTCAATATTATTTTTAGCAAGAGTTGTATCAACAGAATATACCTTTGCGTCTGATGGTATGATATAGTTAGTTACGCTGCCGCCGTTTACAGTTACATTAATTGAATCTGTAAATTTCTTTGTAACCTTACCATATACTGTTTTTAAATCATCTGTTGGTGTTGTTGTAGTCTCTGTTGCTTTTGAATTAATATCCATAAGCACTCTTATGCTTACAATTTCACCCTTATTATTTGTCTTATATTGAATTATATCGCCTTGTTCTAATGCTTTATTATCATCGCCCTTTACAAGAACATTGCTGTTTTCTGCAAAAATCTTCTTTTCTTCTCCGTTTACATAAACAGTCAACAGACTTGCTTCTTCGTCATCACTGTTTACTGCAGATGAAATTTTAGATACAATTGCAAGCGGCGCGTCTGCTTTTGCTTTTAGTGCTGAATTTGTTACAACCACAACACGTGCAGTATAGCTTTCTGTCATATCATATACATATGCATTATATTTTTGCTCGTCCTCGAATATCTTTTTATCTGCAATTTCATATTCATCAGAATCTGACGGAATGCTGAATATTATTGTGTTGTCATCAATTCTTACATTACCAAGCTTTGATGTTTCCTGATTGTATATTGCATCTGTCAGATTATAGTTTACTGTAAACTTATCCTTGTTAATATTGCCTGTAGCTGTGTTATCAACTGCAGTTTTTATGCCTGTGATTTTACCACTGTCATTAGTTGTAAAGGTTACAAGCTGTTCTTTGGTTTCTCCGTTATTGGAGTTTAAGGAATTTACTACCTCTGAAGCCTTAACACCTGTTGTTTCGTTGAATTTTATCTTCTCATTTGCTTCATATAGCTTTTCTTCGCCTGCTTTAGTAAACAGCTTAAAGCTTGATGTGTCTGTTCCCTTATCTGTATATGCTTTTAGAAGATATGCATAGTTTGTGCTTAATGTGCTTGCAGTATCAACAGCAGCAATTCTACCATCTATATCAAGATAGAATTTACCTTCCATACCTATTGAAATTGTGTCTGTATAGTTGTCTGCAACCTTATATTGCTTATCATTTATATAGAAGCCCTTATCATCCTTTGCGTTGATTTTGCCCTCTACAACGTTTCTTGTTACAATGATGTTATACATCTCGTTATCTGCACTTGCATATACAGATAATACATCATATTCCTTTAAATCTGATAGCTTTATTTCGTCAAAACCAAGTGAGATTTTGTATTTTGTTTCGTCATCAAGCTTTAGAGTTTGTGCACTGTATTTATCAACAATCTTGTTTGTTGCACTCACTTCTTCAACAACCATATTCTTATAGCTTGACACAAACACTATATTATAGATACCATTTTTAGTTGTATCAAGTAATACAATTCTGCCTGCTTTATCCTTCATATTTAGATATTCATCATTAAAGTCAATATATTTGCCATTATATATCATTTTTGCACCATCGGCAATTTGTGCTATTTCTTTTTTAGAGGATGTTTCGCTCTTAAAGTATTCAATTGCCTTATTACCGTTCTTTGTTGTTATTTTACTGAATACATCGGCATCAATTTCAACAGTGGTATTCTGACTGTCTATCGGCATTGCAAGAATTATTTTATTAGCACCATATCTGTCTGTTTCATAATAATATACCACATTATAGCCCAATAGGTCTAACAGGTCGATTTCTGTTTCGTATATCTTGTCACCTATTTTAACTTTGTTTTCTGAAAGTGACACATTGTTGTCTATTGATGCACCCTCAAATGCAATGATTTGTCCCTCTGCTTTTTCAACATCAAGAACATCACTTAACAATGTTTTGTCTGTTACTTCATATGATGCATTTTGACCATATCCCTTTTGCTCCATCATATTTGCCTCAAGAGCATTCTTTGTTAAAAATGCAACATTACCTCTTGAAATTTTTTCATTTATGCCGCATTGTACATTCTTTGCAAGACCTGCACCTGTACCTGTAACCATATATCCGTTAGGATAACCGCCTTTTTCCTGCGCAGCCATCTCATAACCGGCAGCTCTTGTCATAATTGTCATTGCCTCTGCATAAGTGATTGTATCATTAGGACGGAATTTACCATCACCGTCACCAACAATCAATTTTTGAGATGATGCAATATGAATATATCCGTTTGCCCAGTGGTCAGCACCTACATCAGTAAAATCTCTATTACCTTTAGACGCTTCTGCAGCATCCTCAAGTCCAAGTGCATGAACTGCCATTTTTGCAACCTCACTTCTTGAAATTGCATCATCAAGTCTGAATGAACCTGTATCATCGCCGACCATTATTTCTAGTGCATTCAATACCTGTACAGGTTCTTCATAACGAGTACCTTTAACATCGCTTGGTATTGATGCAAGTACCGGAATATTACCCAATAAAATTGCTGCAGATAATGCAGCACCAAGTATTTGTTTTTTTGAAGTCATAAACAAAGTTCCTCCTATCTTCAAAATATAACATATTACCTCTTGCGGTTCTCATCAACCGCAAATACATCATACAACACTTTTATGCACTTTTCAACAAGTAAATATAACCATATTGCTTTCTTTGAAATGTATATACGCATATATGTAGAAAGTCAAATTTTTTTCAAAAAAATATTTATAAATCAATTAATTTCATATACAGGAAAAATTGCTTTTATAAAAAAAGTCACTAACGTGACGGTCGTTCGCACAGCTCACTTCCATAAGTAGACTTTTTTGTAATTGGGGAAATTACAACTTAAAAGTAGTAATTTCCCAAAAGATAAAAAAACACGAGCAGTATACTGCTCGTGTTCATATACTATTCCTTTTTGAATAGTTTTTTTAATACAGATTTTTTCTTCAATAAATTATCTGTATTTTCTTTTTTATTAGTTACTTCTTCTTGTTGTGATGTTATTACATCACTTTTTTCTTCAAAACCGTCTTTTTGTTGTTTATTTGTTTCAAGGCGAAGATTGATTCCCAAAGGATTAACACAAACCCCATCCGTTTTCTCAAGTGAATAAGCAATAATATCTTCAAACGACATAACACCCACTCTTGT
>JAZNVD010000082.1:0-2447 GCA_045592645.1 Candidatus Ornithomonoglobus sp.
GTTTGTTTATAACTCTTTGAAATAAGCATTGCCGTAGCTGATGGGATAACAAGTAATGATGAAATCATAAGTGCTCCCACAATTCTTGATGCTACGGAAACAATTATTGCAGTCAGGAGCATTAACACAAAGTTAATTGCCTTAACGGGTATTCCTGAAAGCTTTGCCGATTCCTCATCAAAGGCAATTGCGAAGTTCTCTTTATAAAGAAGTACTGTTGCAACAATCACTACAACTGACAAAACAAGTGACAGTATCATTTCAAAATCAGATATGGCAACAATTGAGCCGAACATAAAACTGTTTATATTGGCAGAGCCGTTTTTGATAAATCCCGACAGTACAGCAGTTAAACCTATTCCTGCCGACATTACAACCACCGTTGCAATTTCCTGATATGTACCAAACTTATGGCGTAGCTTTTCAATGCTGAATACTGCAAGAATTGAGAATACAACTGCACCTAAAATGGGGTTGATGCCAAGCAACAGACCACAGGCGATACCGCCTAATGCAGAATGTGAAGTGGCGTCGCCGATTGCAGAAAAACGCTTAAGAACTATAGGCAAGCCTATACACGGTGCCGCAAAACTTATCATAATTGCAACAATAAAGGCTCTTATCATAAAGGGGTGTGCAAAAATATTATCCATGATGGTGATGCCCTCTCTTTCCTGCAAGAATATCGGCAACCTCGTGAACAGACAAATCTGCACGTTCAACAAACTCCTCATACCCGTGCTCGCAGAATATAAGTAACTTATTGGCAGAGTTAAGAAGTGTCGGAGTATCGTGATTGGTCATAATAATTGTCATACCGTTGTTGTTAAGGTTTTTGATGATTGCCATAATATCGTGAACAGACTGGGCATCAATGCCGACTGTTGGCTCATCCATAAGTAGCAATTCGGGGTTTCTAACCAGTGCCCGCGCAATAAACACTCTCTGTTGCTGACCGCCTGATAATAACCCGATACGTCTTTCTTTGAATTCCGTCATACCAACAAGGTCAAGGGCTTCGTCAACAAGCTTTTCGTCTCCTTTTGTGTAGGGTTTAAAAAGTCCCTTTATGGGGAAAAGATTTGCCCGTACAACCTCACCGACGGTGGCAGGAAAGTCGGAGTTAAAAAAGCTTGCTCTCTGTGACACGTATCCGACCTTTGTAAGGGGTTTTGACACCTTGCCGTCAAAGAGTGTGACTTCGCCTTTGTCAGGCTTTAAAAGCCCTAATATAAGCTTGATAAGGGTGGATTTACCTGCACCGTTAGCACCTATAATTCCAAGGAAGTCACCCTTCATAAGTGAGAAGTTGACATCCTTAAGTACTGCTGTATCGGTATATTCAAATGTCAGATTATTTACTTTAATTATTTCCATAATAATCAATTCCTTTAAGATAAAGCAGTTTTGAGTGCCTCAAGATTTTCGTACATTACAGTAAAGTAGTCCTTATTTTCAAGATTGCCCTCGAAGGGGTCAAGGACAAGTATTTGTGTATCTGTATCATTTGCAATAGCTTCAACGATTGAGCTCGTTCCCAACGGCTCTTTGAAGATATGGGTTATTCCGCCGTCTTTAATATACGCCTCAACCTTTGCCATTTGTGAGGGAGAGGGGTCGTGGGAGTTGTCAAGTCCGTTTATGGGTATCTGGTTTAAACTGAATGCGTTACACAGATTACCGTAAGCCTCGTGGGATACAACGATATCCTTTGACTTAAAGCTCTCACAAGCTACAGTATAATCATTTATAAGTGTATCAATTTTAGCTTTGCAGTTATCAAGGTTTTCTTTGTAATAATCTGCATTCTGCGGGTCAACGGATATAACCGCCTCATAAATATCTGTCATTTGTTTACAGGCATTATGAGGGTTTAACCACACGTGTGGGTCAAGGTTATTTGTTTTATACGGAACATTATCCGTCGTGTTAACGCAAAGAACGTCACTTTCTTTTAGGGTATCAACAATAGAGTCTGCCCAGTGCTCCATACCCATACCGTTATATATAAATACATCTGCAGATGACAGATTAGCAATATCTTTAGGAGTGGGCTCATAATCGTGAGGCTCCTGGGAGGTGGGGCATAAAATATAAATATCAGCCTTATCTCCGCAAATCTGACGTGCAAAATCGTACATAGCATAGAAAGATGTATAAACCTGTAGCTTATCACTTTTTTCTGTGGTGTTACAACCGCTGAATGTAATTGAACAAATTAATGCAAGAAGCACTGCAAGTATCTTTTTCATATAAACTCCTATTTTGTGTCATACCAGCTCTTGCCGTACTCCATATCAACAACAAGGGGAACTGACAGTTTAACTGCGTTTTCCATTTCATACTTAAGAATTTCCTTCACTTTATCGACTTCCGACTCATGTGCTTCAATCAGTAATTCATCGTGCACCTGCAACACAAGACGTGACTTCAAGTTCAATTCTGTA
>JAZNVD010000083.1:0-11168 GCA_045592645.1 Candidatus Ornithomonoglobus sp.
CGTACTCCTCTGAATCGTAATCATTATCAACAATTACAAGGTCAGCAAAGTCTGTACCCTCACCTGTTGAGCTACCTGCCATTACGTAGTCAATTACAGCAATATCAGCTGTACCTGACTTAACCTCCATAAGTGCAGTTGCCTGTGACTGAACGGGTGTGAACTCTGCAGTTGCAAAGTCCTCTGCAGTTGTTGCAAGCTCCTCGCCTGCTGAACCTGCCTCTGCTACAACCTTTGCAGCACCGATACCCTCTGCAAACTTCTCTGCATCATCTGCTCTTACTACAAGTACCTGTCTGTTCTCAAGGTAAGGTGTTGAAATTGACATATTCTCTGCTCTTTCAGGTGTGATTGTCATACCGTTCCAGATACAGTCAATGTTCTTTGAGTTAAGCTCTGTTTCCTTTGCGTCCCAGTTAATCTCAACAAATTCTGCCTCAACGCCAAGCTCTGCAGCAACTGCCTTTGCAAACTCTGTTTCAAAACCTACAAACTCACCATTCTCGTCAGTATAGTTAAGGGGATCCATAATTGTGTAACCAACCTTAAGTGTACCCTTCTCCTTTATGTACTCTGCATCTGACTTATCAGTGCCACAGCCTGTTACACATAGTGCTAAAACTGCTGCCATTGCAAGTGCTAAAAGCTTCTTCATCTTCATTGTAATTCCTTCTTTCATTATAAAAGTATTGTTTTTTTAAAAAACTATTTATATTTTACCATATGCCCCTTTTATTGTCAAGGTGGGAATAACAAAAAGAGCCGATATTTTCGGCTCTTTTCAAATTACTTACCTGCAAGATATGCGTTTATCTTTTCAAGCAGTGCATCGCAATCCATACCGTGTACCATACAAGCCTCTTCAATGCTCTCTGCCTGCGCTGAAGGACAGCCTACGCAGTGCATACCTGACTCCATAAGAATAGGTGCAACACCCATATCCATCATCAGCATCTCACCGATTAGTGTTTCCTTTGTTACCTGTGCCATTTTATCTTTCTCCTTTTCCATTAAATGCTTCTAAAAATTCTTCACCTGTGATTGTTTCACGGTCAAGCAACATCTCCGCAACACGTGTAAGCTCTGCCATATGCTCACGCAAAATCTTCTCCGTTGCCTTGTACTGCTTTGTTATTATTTCCTTAACCTCACGGTCAATCTCCGATGCCGTAAGCTCGGAATATGCTTTCTGGTGACCGTAGTCACGGCCAAGGAATACCTCGCCACCCTCGTCATAGGACACGGGGCCCATGGCTTCACTCATACCGTACTTGGTTACCATATCACGGGCAACTGCCGTCGCACGCTTAATATCACTTGACGCACCCGTTGAAATGTCATCAAGAGTAATCGCCTCGGCAACACGTCCGCCAAGCATAACGATTATCTGATTTAACATCTCATTACGTGATGTGTACATTCTGTTATCACTTTCAGGCTGATACATTGTAAAGCCGCCTGCTCTGCCTCTTGGTACAATTGAAACGGTACTTACTGACTGTGTGTCATCTACCACCTGTGCCGCAATTGCGTGGCCTGCTTCGTGGTACGCCGTAAGCTTTCTCTCATTCTCCGACATAACGTGGGAACGCTTTTCTGCACCCATCATAACCTTAAGATTTGCCTTTTCAATATGAGAATTTGAAATCTCATCCCTGCCGTCCTTTGCCGCCATAATAGCCGCCTCGTTAAGCAGGTTTGAAAGCTCTGCACCAGAATAACCTGTGGTATTCTTTGCAATCTTCTTAAGGTCTACGTCATCGCCTAAAGGCTTACCCTTGGCGTGTACCTTTAATATCTCCTCACGTCCCTTAATATCGGGATAATCAACCACTATCTGTCGGTCAAATCTACCGGGACGAAGAAGTGCTTTATCCAATATATCAGGACGGTTGGTTGCAGCAAGTATTATTACGCCGTCATTCTTCTGGAAACCATCCATCTCAACCAACAGCTGATTTAATGTCTGCTCTCTCTCATCGTGGCCGCCGCCCATACCTGCACCACGTTTTCTGCCCACGGCATCAATCTCGTCTATAAATACAATGCAAGGCTTGGCTTTTTTAGCCTGTTCAAACAAATCACGGACACGGGATGCACCAACACCTACATAAAGCTCGACAAAGTCTGAACCACTTATGGTAAAGAATGGTACTTCCGCCTCACCTGCAACTGCCTTTGCAAGTAAGGTTTTACCATTACCGGGTGAGCCTACAAGCAAAATGCCTCTTGGAATTTTTGCACCTAAACGTGTGTACTTTTCAGGCTCACGCAGGAAGTCTACAACCTCCTGAAGCTCTGCCTTTTCCTCATCTGCACCTGCCACATCATCAAAGGTGACATCTGTTTTATCTCCCGCAAGCTTTGCACGGTTTTTGGTGAAACCACCGCCTCCGCCACGGCGTCCGAGGATAATAAACAGTACAAGTACCATTATTATTGAGAATATAATCTCAAATGAGCCCATAATGGACATTGTCGGCTCGTTGTACTTTACCTCAAGCTGTCCTCTCTGCTCCTGGTCAAGAAGCTCCTCTCCTATATCCTGATGCAGAACCTCACTTGACGGGATTTCTGCTATACATTCAATTTCCTCACCCGTCTGATTATCAACAAGGACAACCGTTGCCGAGTTCCCTGAAATCTCAATTGAATTTACCTGCTCCGATTTTATACTTGAAATCAGAGTTGAATAAGGTATCTCCTCCGGTGCATTTGCCTTGCCGTTAAGATATGAATACAATAAAAATACCACTGCAAATATGATTACCCATACTCCAAGGCTTTTCATTGACTTTTTCAAATGCACTCACCTCCATTAAAAAACTTTTCTAATTGTATCACATATAAATCACAAATTCAATATGATACTGAAATTTTTATGCCTTTGTCATTAAAGGAAAATCTCTCATCCTCACGGTGACCTATAATCCACGCTATTTCACCGTTAACTTCAACTATTCCCGTACGACTACGCATATTTCTCGGGATTTTTTCGTTTATCATATAATCTTTTACCTTTTTGGTACCGTCCATACCTTTGGGTTTAAAAATATCACCCTCACGGCGATTACGGATAATGATTTCATTAACGCCCCCGGGCAATGTCATATATGATACCCATTTTCCTTTTTCATTTATTGACGTTACACTCTCAACTTTGACCGTATATCCCAATTGGGGTATTGCAACACTTTCCCCCACCTTTACGTTATAGGAAAAATCCTCACAATCTCCCTCATAACGGTCAATAATAAGTTTTCCATATTCTACCCTTGCAATTACGTCGTCTTTGATACATAGACTTTTACCCGTATCCTTAAGGGATAGAATATCCTTTATATGACGGGCGGAAATATCCGTTAGTCCCGTTACTTTCTCAATCATTTTACGGACCACACGCATTGCTATTGCATTGTGCATATCCTCAAGGGCCGAAATCTCAATGGAGTTATTTGTTAACCCACTATACTCCTTTTCCGCAACATTGTCAAGGTAATCATTGTCATAGCCTATAATCTCTGCATTCTGTGTGATTGTATCAACTAAATTGGGGTTGTACTCTCGCTGAAGCTGCGGAATTAAAAGATTTCGTATTTTATTTCGGGTGTATTTTGTTTCTGCGTTGGTCTTGTCAGTTACATAGGAAAGTCCCTCTTTTTGACAGAACTCCTCAATGTCATTACGTGATACATCAAGCATAGGGCGGATAAAATTATCCCTTTTGTAAGGTATGCCCTTAAGTCCCGAAATACCGCTGCCTCGCAGAAAATTCATAATAACCGTTTCAGCACAGTCATTCTTATGATGTGCCGTAGCGCATAATTCTATGCCGACATTTTCCATAATTTCATTAAAGAAATCATATCTGGCGTTTCTCCCTGAAACCTCTTCGCTATCACCCGTTTTTTCCGATATTGCCGAAATATCAACTGACTTTTCATAGTGGGTTATGCCAAGCTTTTTCGCAAAGTCACGGCAGAATTTTGCATCATATTCTGCATCATCCCCACGAAGCATATGGTTAAGGTGGGCTGTATATACACTAAAACCGTACTTTTGTGAAAGTCTGCACAAAATATATGTCAGAGCCACACTGTCTGCACCGCCGCTAAAGCCTATCAATACTGACTTTTTTGGCATAATGCCACGGTCTGTCATTGCTTTTTCAATTTTTTCAAGCATCAGCCACACCTAACTTTCTTAAAATGAGGAGGCATTAAGCCTCCTCTACTCTGTACTCCAGATTTCTGAACTGGGTATATTCACCCTTGAAGCCCAGGTCGAAGTTATTAGCCTCACCATTACGGTTCTTGGCTATAATACACTCTGCAAGCTCCTTTTCTTCAGGATTCTTACTGTAATAATAATTACGGAACAGGAACATTACAAGGTCTGCATCCTGCTCAATTGCACCTGATTCTCTCAAATCTGAAAGAATTGGCTTTTTACCCTTCTGGCTCTCACCCTCTCTCTTTAACTGTGAAAGAGCAATTACGGGAATATCAAGCTCCTTTGCAAGGACCTTCAAAGAACGGGAAATATCTGAAATTTCCTGCTGACGGTTCTCGCTTCTGCCACTGCCCTGCATCAGCTGTAAATAGTCGATTACAACCATATCAAGCTGTTTCATCTGCTTTAATCTACGGCACTTGGCACGAATCTGTGACACGGTGATTGTAGGCGTGTCATCAATGTATATAGGTGCTTTTGAGATTGAGTCTGCAACCTCGCAGATTTTCTCCCAGTCGTCTGCATCCATTGTGCCGTTTCTGATTTTACTGTTGTCAACCAGTGCCTGTGAACATAAAATTCTGTTTACAATCTGCTCACGGGGCATTTCAAGGTTAAAAATTGCAACGGTCTTACCCATAGCAATTGATACATACTCGGCAATATTAACTGCAAAGGTTGACTTACCCATACCAGGACGGCCCGCAATAATTATAAGCTCACCGCCGTGGAAACCACCCGTACGCTTATTAAGCTCGCCAAAGCCCGTATCAATACCTGTTATACCGTCACCCTTACCGACATTACTTGCAATATTTTCATAGCTTAACTGCAATACGTCGCTTATATGTACCAAATCTGTCTGCTCACGGGATGATGATATATCAAATATCATTTGCTCGGAACGTTCGATTAATCGGGTTAAGGTATCTTTCTCCTCGTATGCCATATCAGAAATTGAGTTTACATTCCTGATAAGGGAACGGAGAATTGATTTCTCTTTTATTATATTTGAATAATATGCAACGTGACGGGTTGTGGGAACGTTTGAGCTTAATTTCTTAAGATACTCAATGCCGCCCACTGCGTCAAGCTTGTTGCTGACCTTTAACTCTTCTGTTACTGTTACGAAATCGATAGCCTTATTGGAATCAAACAATGCCATAACAGCTTCAAATATGAACTTGTTGGCAGTAAAATAAAAGTCAGAGGGTTTTAATACTTTCGCTGACTCACCCACGCTTTCGCTATCTATTAAAGCACTTCCCAATACTGCCTGCTCTGCCTCCATATTAAAAGGCAGGTCCCGTTCGCTTATACCCTGTCCGTCAAAGTTATCGGGGACATCCGCAATTGCGTACTCATCCATAGCTACGATTTCTCCTTTTGTTAATTACTGTTTTGTAACGTTTACCTTAAGTGTACCTGAAATACCTGTGTATAGCTTTACTGTAACCTCTGTTACACCTAAAGTCTTTATACCTTCAGGCAAGTGAAACTTCTTCTTATCAAGCTTAATATGATGCTGATTTGTCAGTGCATCTGCCACATCCTTTGATGTTATTGAACCGAATAACTTACCGTTATCCCCCGCTTTTGCACTTAAATTTACTGTTATTTCCTTAAGAGTTTCTGCAAGCTTCTTTGCTTCCTCTGTGTCGGTCTTAATCTTATACTCTGCCGACTCCTTTTTACCCTTAAGGTCATTCATATTTGATTTTGTTGCTTCTATTCCAAGACCCTTGGCAATAAGGAAATTACGTGCGTATCCGTCAGATACGTTTACAACGTCACCCTTTTTACCTTGTCCCTTTACGTCCTGTGTAAGAATTACCTGCATATTACTGTCCCTTCCTCTCGTGAAGATATTCTTTAATTACACGCTTTGCCTCGGAAATTCCGCCCTCAACGTCCATTCCCGACATAAATGCACCTGCAACAGTCATATGACCGCCACCGCCAAGTGCCTCCATAATAAGCTGTACATTTACCGTACCAAGGCTTCTTGCGCTGAAGCCTACACCGTTATCCTCGGGGAAAACAACAACCGATGCCTTCACACCTGTAAGGTTAAGCATCTCGTCCGCCGCCTGTGATGCAATCATACGGATATTATGATGTCCCTGGAAAGTCTGGGATATTGCAACGCCGTCATCTACAATTTCTGTCTGGCTTACAATCTCCGCCTTGCGTGTATAATCTTCAATATGGCTTGAGAACATACGGCGGACTGAAACCGTATCAAGTCCGAGCTTTCTTAAATACGACGCCGCCTCAAATGTTCTTACGCCTGTTTTTAAAATAAAGTTCTTGGTATCCATTAAGATACCTGTATAAAGGCACTGTGCCTCAACCTTTGTTACGGCATTGCCTGTGTTCATATAGCTTAAAAGCTCTGTTACCATTTCACAGGTTGATGATGCGTAAGGCTCGTGATAAACCAACGCACACGGTGAAATAAACTCCGCTGAACGGCGGTGGTGGTCAATTACCACTACCTTTTCCACCATTTCAAGCAGTCTTGAGCTGGGTAACATCGACGGACGGTGAGTGTCAAGAATAATCAGAAGTGAATCATTTGCTACATAGTCAAGAACCTCAACCTCGTCAACAAACATTCCGTCATATTCTTCAATATCACGAAGCTCGTTATACATATGCTCAACCGCAGGTGAAATGCGTTCGTGAACAATATAGGGCTTGACCCCAAGCTCACGTACCACTCTCTGTAAGCCGATTGCTGCACCGAAGCAGTCATAGTCTGCTGTTGTGTGACCCATAAATATAACATTTTTACTGTGCTTTATAAGGTCAGTAAGGGCAACGGCAACGCTTCGTGCCTTAACTCTTGTACTGCGTTCGTACTCAACCTTGGCACTGCCGTAGAACTTGAATTCTGTATCAAACTTGACACAAGCCTGACCGCCACCACGGCCAAGAGCAACGTCAAGTGCCTGACGGGCACCTTCTTCGTTTTCATTGAAGTTTCCGCCCGTGCCGATACCTATACTTACAGATAAGGGGAATTTTATCTCCTCTGCTATCTTTGACACATTCTCAACTATTGAAAAATTATCTGCAATGTACTTTTCAAGATGCTGATGCTCGAAAGCTACAAAGTATTTATCACGGTCAATCTTTTTAATAACTGAATCTGACATCTTTGCCCAGGTGAAAATGGCGTTTCGGATACGTCCCACACCTGCGTCTGCTGTTTCGTCGTCAACCTTCTGATAGAACTCGTCGAGGTTATCAATTGAAACGGTTGCAACGTCTACACGTTCGTCACGGTAACGCTTCTCAAGCTTATGCTCCTTTGTTACATCCTTTAAGTAAAAGAACACCGAATAATGGTCACCACGACGCGGGTCAACTGTGTTGTCCTTCATCAGTGACCAACGCACTCTGTACTCCCTCTCACCGATAATCTCTGTAATATCCTTGCCGTTGGGATGCTTAAGAACATCCGACCACTTAAGGGAGGTTATACAGTCGTCAAGGCTTTCGTGCTCAAGTCTTTTTCCCTTGAAGATTGCCTGAAAACGCTTGTTGAACCAACGAATTGTACCGTCAACTGAACATACCGCCATAGGCAACGGAACACTTTCCATAATGTTCTCCGAAAAGTCGTGCTCATTACCTGTGATATTATGCAGATATTTAATAATTGTTTTCTTCCGTGACGTGGCAACAACTGTTACGTATACTATAACCGCCACCGCAAGCAGTGTTTCAACTGCCGCAACAAAATATTTGTTCCAGTCAAAAACCGCCGTAAGCACAGCAAAAACAAGCATTACTGATGCTGACAGTATTGCACAGAATAAATATTTTCTCATAGCACGGGAATATGTCTTTTTCATAATACCCTCCAATGGAGTTTTACCGTTTTCTTATGTATTTCAAAAGCTCGGACATATCGCCAAACTCTGTTTCCAATGGGTGTGAATTTTCCTCCGCCATAGACAACAGGTCACAAATTCTGCCGTCAATGGAGCTATGGGCTATCCCTAAATGTCGGGCAAGGATATAGTCCATGGCAATAATGGTGGAGATTGAGCTTTCAATGGGCCCGTAGTCAGACAGTTCATCATAATCGGCAAGCTTTTTGTGTAATTCTGCTACCTCGCCAAGTATGTCCGCCTTAATCTCATCAATGGCCCTTAAGTTACTTGCAATATTCATTTTTATGTACCTCCAAACTCCTTTAACATAATTTGCCCGGAATTTCAGATACACCCCAATGTTATTCTATCACACCAAGACCTTAATGTCAATGAAAATCAAAGAAAAAGACCTTCGTAATAAAGGTCTTTTTCAAGTTTCGATTATCTTTCTGCCAAAGACGTCGGGGGTGTGCAAAATCAGGCACGTCCCCATTTGCACGAACTTCGGAAATTGATTTTATAACAATATAAAAACACCAGCCGATGAACTCCGTCTGGTGTAAGATAATTATTAAAATTGATTATATTTATCTGCATAATCTTTTAAATTATGAATATGCACTGTATCCCAATCAAAACTTGCCAATGTATCGGCATTGAAGGTACTCCTTAAATATGCTGATTGCACATTTCCTCTCTCCCTATAAAAAACAAACTTAACCGTCATATTATACTCGTCTTTCATTCGATATAATATTGCATACTGTACTAAAGCGGCATTATCGGGATTTGGCTCTGTTAATAGGAACTTTACTGTTGTAGCGTCAGCGACAACATTCTCTACATATTTTTCACCAAGTTCATTTACTGCCAATTCATACAACTTATCCTGTACCCATATAGGTTCTTCACTACCAGCAGTTATAAACCTTTTTTCTTCTTCTGTAAGTTCAATTTCAGGTTTAATCTCTTCTTTTTCGTTATTTTCACTAATTACAGGCTTTTCTGCATTTGACAAGGTCTCTTCTTGGGTATCTCCCGAACAACCCACCAAAGAAATTGCTAAAACAATCACCCACAACAAAGTGATAACTATTTTTTTCATACTTATCCATATATCCTCTCTATTTCTATATATAATATTATAACAATAAACTTGCATTACGTCAATGGGTTAACTGCATTTTCAGCAATGTGCCCTGTTCGCATGCAATGGGGACGCGCATGCAATGGGGACGTGCCCGTTTTTGCACATTTACTTTGTTCCAAAATCTTTTTATTCAATAAACAAATTCACATGGTTTGTCATTAGGCAATATGTAGATTTAAGCTTACATTTTTCTTTACTGTCGTGCCACAAGTGAAATACCCTCTTATTACATATGTACCACAATTTTACTTTTTTAAACAAAATAAAAACAAGTTTGGCATATACCAAACTTGTTTTTATCAAAAGTTTATTTGTTTCTTGTTACGATAATTTCCGTTACAGAGTTCCAGCTTGTTGCTGAAGGTGATGTGTTACCGTTACAGCCAATCTTGATGTAGCGTGCCGTTACATCGCCTATATCAAAGAATTCAAGGTCCTCTGTTGTACCGCAGGACAATGTTTCCTTTAACTGTGTCCAGTTCTCACCGTCATTTGAAATTGAGAATACAAGCTTAGTACTTCTTGTATGTCCACTCATAAATGACATTGCAATTTCATTTATCCTCTGCTCTGTGCCAAGGTCAATTTTTACCCACTGTCCGTAGCCTGCCGCTGACCATCTTGTTGTGGGGTCACCGTCAAACATATGGATAGGTGCATTTTCAGGCTGTGGAACTTCACTTACCTCAAAGTCACGGACAACCAGTGATTCCTTGCCCTCAAACTCAAGAGGTGTTCTTATCATAAGAGGCACCACTGTATAGATTGTTCTGTTTGTGGGGTCTGCCTTGTCAGTTACAACTACCTGTGCATACTCGTCAAAGTTCGATGCCTGTGTGATTTTTACATCAAACTCGTCAGATACAGCATAAACCTCGGGAGGTGTGGGATAATCTGCCTCGTTAATAAAATAGTTAAGTGTCAGTGCACGGCCTGCCGCTACGGTCTGTCCTGCAACCTCTATGCTCTTAAGTCTCGGCTTTACGGGAAGCTCTCCGTCAGGAATTTCCCACTCTGAAATGGGCTTATCCCAGTCAGCCAATGGTGATGACTTAACCAACTCTGTAGGTGTAATCTTAACAGTTATATCTGCCTTGCCTGCAGTTTCCATCTTAAGAGTTAATCTCTTATAACCGCCGCCGTTCCAGCCGTCTGTCTGCTCAGGTGATGTGGGAAGGCACGCAATTGGTGCATATTCTGCCTTAACAGGTGCACTTGCAGTCCACTCAACCTTTACACTCTTACCGTCCTGATTAAGAACAATTGAGTTACCCTCAACTGTTCCCTCTGCCTTTGAGATAAGGAATACATATACATCTGAATTCTTCTCAAGTGTCAGCTCGTCACGGATAACAAGGCTCTGTCTGTCATCAGTAAATGCAAAGCCACGTGTTGCTTCTGTTACATCAAATAGTACCTCTGACATATCAACAGTTGCAATAACACCCTTCGGCTTCTGTACAACAATTTTCTGGTCAGCAAATGAATCAACATTGTGGTCCTCAACCTTGCCGGGGTTAACAGCTATTGTACTGTGTCCCTCTGCACGTGAACGCAAATGCTTCCATCTGTTGCCGCCCGGCTCTGATTCCCAATAACCTAATGAGTTATAGTCACCTGAACCAATCTCGGGAATCCAGCGAATTCCTGCATGCTCATATATAAATGAACCTGCGTCAAGCTGTGAATGGGCAAGATTCGTCTCGCCTGCGTGAGTACCTACAAATGTAGGCTCGTCTGTATCCCATGAATTACGCATAAGAAGTGTGTCAATGTTCTCCATCATATAATCAAGATTCATTGTTACACCTTCGGTAATCATTTCAGGCTTATACCACAACATTGCAAGGGCAACATCTTCAGAGTCTGTCCACGCATCACCCTTGCCGTCTATTACT
>JAZNVD010000084.1:0-4724 GCA_045592645.1 Candidatus Ornithomonoglobus sp.
ACTGCCCGCGAAATACTTGGTTGTGTGTTTATGTTTGTAGCAATTATATTGGTACAGGTAATTGACATTAAAAAAGCAAATTAAATAAAAAACTGCACTTATTAAAAGTGCAGTTTTTATTTCCATAACGCAAACGAAGTTTGCATTTCATTCGTCATAGGCGAATTTCACGCCGTCAGGCATTTCATACACCGAAGGTGTATTTCATTGTGCTTATCCGTAAGGATAATGCACCGATTATCTGTAATATACATTGGGAGAATCGTATGTATTCTCTTTTGCGTACTTGATAAGGTCATCAACTGTTGTAAATGCCATACCAACAACTGTATCGGCTGCACCGTAGTAAAGTGCAATTCTGCCTGTCTTTGCGTCGCAAAGTGTCGCACAGGGGAATACAACGTTGGGAACATCGCCTACACGTTCATAGTCCATCTGGGGTGACAGAATGTATGAGTTTGAACGGTAAAGCACCTTCCAGGGCTCGTCCTTGTCAAGAATTGCAACACCTGCACTGTAAACGTAACCGTTACAGCTTGTAAGAACACCGTGGTAGATTAGTAGCCAACCCTCGTCAGTTTCAATGGGTACGGGACCACCGCCGATTTTTGTAATATCCCAGTAGTTCTTGGGGCCCATAACGTGACGGTGCTTGCCCCAGAAAGTCATATCGGGGCTCTCGCTGTAATAAATATCACCGAAGGGTGTATGACCGCTGTCACTGGGTCTTGTAAGCATAGCGTAGTTGCCGTTAATCTTTCTCGGGAAGGGTACGCCGTTTCTGTTAAAGGGAAGAAATGCGTTTTCCTCCTGATGGAATGTTACGAAATCTTTTGTCCATGCAACGCCAAGTGTAGGCTTTTTCTTGTAGCCGTTACACCATACAACGTAATATTTGTCCTCTATTTTAGCAACTCTGGGGTCATAGCCGAATTCAAATGTGCTGATTTCGGGAACATCACATTCAAACTTAATGGGCTCATCTTCAATTTCCCAGTTAATACCGTCTTTACTCTTACCAACGTGCAGGAACTGACATCTTGTGTTTGAGTCACTTCTGAATACGCCTCTGAATTCACCTTCAAAGGGAACTACTGCACTGTTGAAGATACTGTTTGAATTCTTGATAAAAGTTTTGTCGATAATGGGATTCTGTGAATATCTCCATACCACATCTGTTGAGCCCTCGGGTCTGTCCTGCCAGGGCATATTGTCAATATTTGTTCCGTTTAATACTTTTGCCATTTAATAACCTCCCTAACGAAAAAGTATATGTTAATTATATCAAACGACAGAGTATTACGCAAGAGATAAATGACAAATTTTTCATGTGAAATAAATTGGGAAAAAAGGTGTACATTTTGAGGTACACCTTTTTAATTTGGGGTTGAAGAAAGGGGAAAAGTGTGGTATAATGATTTCATCCAAGATGAAATCAACGATATAAATCTCTTGTGAGATTTTCGATATGTGCTATCGCACTCGATATGCCTTACGGCTCGATATGTTGCCTGACGGCAACGAGATTTTAGAAAGGAGGCAAGCAAAATGATAGAATTCAGCACCGTGTTTGGCAGTTGCGGTAATGTAACCGTGGACAAGCTGTGTGTAACAGACCTTGTGGTTTCAAAATCCAACAGACTTGTAACTCTTAAGCTTGCCACCGAGGTGGGCGAGGTTACGAAAAAGCTTGCCCGTGACCAGGTTATAAAATCACTTGGCGATGTTAAGGTTGAGATTATGACCGACCCCAAATATATAAAAGAAAATCAGAACGTAATGATATACACTATGCCTAAAAGGGGCAGGGAAGTGGCACAGACGGAAATTGTAGGCCGTGCCACAGCTGACACTATGCTTTACGGCAGAACTATCCGCGACCAGGAGATTGCATCAATTGCATCAGTACACGATGGTTCAGGCAGGGTTGCAATATCAGGCCGTGTTTTTGACGCGGATGAGAGGGAGATAACAACAAAAGCCGGCAAGGAGATGCACATTGTTACCCTTGATATTGCAGACAATACCGATGCAATCACCGTTAAGGTATTCGTAAACAAGGGTGAGAACGACGAGAAGTTCAAAAACCTTTTCCCGCCCATAAAGAAATCCCTTAAAAAAGGCGGAATGTATCTTGTGTGCCGTGGTGTTGCCAAGTTTGACGATTACGCCAATGAAACGGTTATTATGGCAAATGATATTGCAATGATACCTGCACCGCCCGTAAGACAGGATAATGCCGAGGTTAAGCGAGTTGAGCTTCATATGCACACGCAGATGTCACAGATGGATGCGGTGTCGTCGGCAGGAGATTTGATTGACCGTGCAATCTACTGGGGACACAAGGCAGTTGCCATAACCGACCACGGAGTGGTGCAAAGCTTCCCCGACGGTATGCATGCATCGGACAACAACAAGAAAATCAAGGTCCTTTACGGCGTAGAGGGCTATCTTGTTGATGATACAAAGCAGATTGTATATGACATCAAGGATGAAACAACCGACTCATCCTTTGTTGTCTTTGATATAGAAAGTACGGGACTTTATAAGGACACCTGCCGTGTAATAGAAATCGGTGCGGTGAAAATCAAAAACGGTGCAATCGTGGACCGCTGGTCAACCTTTGTAAACCCCGAATGCAAAATTCCCAAGAAAATAACAGAGCTTACGTCAATTACCGATTCAATGGTGGCAGACGCAAAGACATTCAGCGAGCAGATAGACGATTTTATTGAGTTCTGCCGTGGCTCTGTAATGGTGGCACACAATGCCAACTTTGATATGGGCTTTATGAAGGAGGAGGCAAAGCGTTGCGGAAGGGCCTTTGACCTGCCATACCTTGATACCCTTATTCTTGCCCGTTGTATGTACAGTGAGTTGCCTAACCACAGACTTGACACTCTCTGCAAGCATTTAAATGTAATCAATGCCCACCACCACCGTGCAGTGGAAGATGCAGAGGCAACGGCACAGGCATTTGTAAAAATGCTTCAGACTCTTAATGACAACGGCAAGACACAGCTTAAGACATATAATAACGAATTTGATATAAGAACTGCCTCAACAAAGACAAAGGCGTTCCATATAATCTTACTTGCAAAGAATGAGCAGGGTATAAGGAATATTTATGAAATGGTGTCACAGTCACACTTAAAATATTTCTTCCGTACACCCCGAATTCCCAAGTCATTACTTGAAGAAAAACGTGAGGGAATAATAGTCGGCTCTGCCTGTGAGGCGGGTGAGCTTATAACTGCAATAACTGACGGTGTAAGTGAGGCAGGACTTTGTGAGATTGCAGAGTTCTATGACTATCTTGAAATTCAGCCCATAGGCAACAATGCCTATATGAAAGCAAGTGATAAGCATCCTCATATTAAAACAGACGAGGACCTGCAGAACATTAACCGCAGGGTGGTTGAGATTGGCGAAAAGCTTAATAAGCCCGTCTGTGCTACCTGTGACGTTCATTTTAAAGACCCCGAGGGTGCGGAGTACAGAAAAATTCTGATGCACTACAAGGGCTTTAAGGATGCTGACAATCAGGCACCCCTGTATATGCGTACCACACAGGAAATGCTTGACGAATTTGCATATTTAGGCAAGGAAAAGGCATACGAGGTGGTTGTTACAAACACCAACCTTATTGCCGATATGATATCAGACGTGCGTCCTATTCCTGAAAAGAAATGTCCGCCCGTTGTTGACGGCTCGGAGGAGGCAATACGTAACCATTCAATCCGCCGTGCGGAGGAGATTTACGGCACACCTTTACCTGAAATCGTACAGAAACGCCTTGATAAGGAGCTTAAGTCTATTATTGACAACGGCTTTGCCGTAATGTACAGAATTGCCCAGGAGCTTGTGAGAAAGTCCAATCAGGACGGATACCTTGTTGGCTCACGAGGTTCTGTCGGTTCATCCTTTGTGGCGTATCTGTCGGATATTACCGAGGTTAACTCACTTCAGGCACATTATGTATGCCCCAACTGTAAGCACTCGGAGTTTTTAAGCTCTGACATTGGTATGTCGGGCTGTGATATGGAGGACAAGGACTGTCCCGTCTGCGGAACGAAATACCGTAAGGACGGTCACGATATTCCCTTTGAAACCTTCCTTGGCTTTAAGGGCAACAAGGAGCCTGATATTGACCTTAATTTTTCGGGTGAGTATCAGGGTACAATTCATAAATATACTGAAACCTTCTTTGGTGAGGGGTTTGTGTTCCGTGCAGGAACAATCGGTACAGTTGCGGAGAAAACTGCATTTGGTTACGTTAAGAAATATTGCGAGGAAAAGGGCATTGTAATGCGAAATGCCCGAATGAAGCATTTAGCAAAGGGTTGCGAGGGAGTAAAGCGTACATCAGGTCAGCATCCCGGTGGTATTATTGTTGTACCGTATACAAACAACATCCACGAGTTTTGTCCCGTACAGCATCCTGCAGATGATGTTAATTCAAACATATTTACAACTCATTTTGATTACCATTCAATCGATACCAACCTGTTGAAATTAGACGAGCTTGGCCACGATGACCCGACGGTAATCAGAATGCTTGAGGACTTAACGGGCATCGATTCAAAAACCATCGAAATAGGCGAAAAGGAAACTATGAGCATATTTACGGGAACTGAGGCTCTCGGCGTAACTCCCGAAGCCATAAAATCCCCTGTCGGAACATACGGCATCCCCGAATTCGGTACATCCTTTGTGCGAAAAAT
>JAZNVD010000085.1:0-5386 GCA_045592645.1 Candidatus Ornithomonoglobus sp.
AAATATTCTTATGGTCAGCAATATGCTCTGCGAAAACAACAAATGCAACGGGAACATATGCAACTGCGATTGTACCGATGTATGCACCGTTAATCTCGCCAACACCCTTAATAGCTGTCATAAATGTGAAATCGGGCACTGACAGGAATGTCTTAAGAGTAACGCCGTCAGCAACAAGTGCCTCAAAGGGTGCAGTGTTAAGAACCTTAAGTGCATCAATATCAGCTGCAAAACCGATTGCAGTAAAGATTGCACAAGCTGCGTAACCGCCAAGGATACCGAAAATAAAAGGAATAAGCTTGGCTGTTTTCTTGCCGTAGGTTGAGCAAAGAATTGTAATTAAAAGTGTAATAACACCGCAAAGAACTGTAATAAGGGGTGATGCCGCAACATCGGGGATACTTCCCTTTGACATATCACCGATTGCATTACCTGCAAGAGACAGACCGATAATTGCAACGGTAGGTCCAATAACAGTTGCGGGCATAAGCTTGTTAATCCACTTAACGCCTGCAATCTTAACAATGATTGCAATTACAACGTACACAAGACCTGCAAAAACTGCACCGATAATAAGTCCAAGATAGCCCAACGCCATTGAAACGCCGCCTGCAAAGGCTGCAAACATTGAACCGATAAACGCAAATGATGAGCCAAGGAAAACGGGGCTCTTCTTTTTTGTGAAAAGAATGTACACCAAAGTACCAAGACCTGCACCGAAAAGTGCCGCCGCAGAGCTCATACCGTTACCGATAATAACGGGAACAACCAGGGTTGCCGTCATAATAGCAAGTAACTGCTGTAAGCCGTAGATAAGCAAAGCGCCGAACTTGGGCTTATCATTTACATTGTAAATTAGTTTCATTTTTTTATCCTCCATAAAACATTTGTTAATACAAGTGTACCATATAAATACACTTTTTTCAACAAGTTTTTGTTATTTCTGACAAAAAATATTGCACAAAAAAAGACACATCACTGTGTCTTTTTCATAACCTCAACCTCAAGGTCACCTGATACTTTAACCTCAACCTTAACCTCACCGTTGTCACGCTTCCACTCAACATCCACCCTGCCATAGTCATTTTCATAATGACCTCTGGCAAAATCAAAGGCAGAAATGAAATGGGGTGAAACAATTATCTTTTTACAGTTATCCATATTGGGATTAACCTTAATACCAAGAACATCGGAAATATACCACATAGAGGGCTCACCCATAAAGTGATGGTTATGTGAGCCGATTCTGCCGCCGGGGTACATAAATCTCTCCCACACGGAGGTTTCACCGCGGTAAAGCATATTTGCATAAGACGGGTGCGAGGGCTTTGTAATCATCTTATGGGCAAGGTCGCCGTAGCCGTAGTCAGTAAGCACGTGGAATATTGCACGGATACCCATAAAACCGCAGTCAAAGCTGTCATTATTTTCGTGAATAAGCTCCACAAGCTTTTCCACTGCCGTCTTTTTCTCATCCTCCTTAAAAATATCAAAGAACACGCCCAGTGCCTGGGATGTCTGACATTCTCTGTAAAGGGGTTTTACATATTTTTCCGTGTTGCCTTTACCCACAACGCCGTCTTTTATGTATTCTTTTCTTATGGCACCAACAAGTTCATCCCTTGTTGCTTTATAAAACTCTGCGTCCACGGTGTTTCCCACCGCTGACATCATAACCTCACCCATTCTGCACATTTCTGCCATCATAGCAGTACAGCAGAAACCAAGGGGCGAAGCGTAGTCCGCCGCATCTGAGTCAACGGGTAACCAGTCGCCGAAGCCTCTGTCAACAATACCTCTCTCATCCCTGAAGGAAAGATGGTATAAAAGATTTTTCTTCATAGCCTCACTGTTACGTGAAATAACTTCAGTGTCCCCTGAATATTTATAGCAGTAATAGGGCAAAGCAAACAAAACACTGTCCCACACAACACTGTCGGACACACTTCCCTGGGTGGGTACTGTATAAGGGATACTTCCCGTATCCTTCTGCATATCAACGATTGAGTCCATCCAGGCAGACAGCACCTTTTCAGCACCAAGTCCCATAAGGAAATGCTCGGCGGAAATTGACGCATCACCTGTCCAGCCGTTTTTCTCTCTTGCAGGACAGTCTGTTAAGATATTGTGGAGGTTTGATTCGTCACTTCTTATACAGGTCTTAAAAATCTCGTTGGAAATTTCCTCGGAGCATTCAAAAGCTGTACGGCGTTTAACGTCATTTCTTATAACTAAAAACTCAAGCTCCACATCCTCTGCCTTTGCACCGTAAAGATAGCAGTATCTGCTGCCGTGATAAGTAAATGAGGGTGAATAGCTATCCTCCTCCGCCCCACGGCAGACATAAATATCCTGTTGGGAACAGCCGTCGGGATAAACATCAACATTTATATAGTCGGGGAAGCCCTCAAAGAGAAGCTCTGTAAACTGCATATGAATAACCTGACCTGCTACGGTATTCTTAAGCTTAATATGGGGAATACCCGCCGTATTCTCCCCGAAATCGTAAATAACACCGCCACAGTTGGGTGCAGGTTTCATAATATCACATACTGTTGTAAGTCTGTTCTTAAAGCCGTCACGTATTCTGTAGTCACGGAGGGAATTTTGAGGCATAACCGTGCCCTTAAGTCGTTTAACAACACGCACAGGCTCAAAATCGCAAAGACGCTTTGTTCCTGTCGGCTCATCCCGTAGTGTGGGCTCATTCCATTGGCAGTTATTGTTCTCAAGGTCTTTAATGCGTCTTGCGTCAAAGTATGTACCGCACCTGTAATCATCAAAAAGAAGGGGTGATTGTGTCCACACAAAATCAGTGGCAGAAATCACCGTGTCACCGCAGTTCATCTCAAAGGCAAAGGCAGGTGCACCACGGGTAATAAGCTTATGCTGGTCCCATATTTCACCGCCGATGGGGTTGGCAAAGCCATTGCCGAGAAGAACATAAAGGGTGTTTTTTCCCTTGCGGAGCTTGTCACCCACCTCATACTTTTTATAGAAAACCGTACACTCGGAGTTTGCCTGAAAAGGCACAAGCAGACCGTCGGTAATATTTTCACCGTTAAGCCACAGCTCAAAAAACCCCGTAGAACCGATTATAATTTCCGTTGCTTCGGGGATATTGCACAACTCAAATTCTTTCTTAAACAACGGTGCAGGGACTGCCTTTTCATATGTACAGAACTCCTTGCCCGCCGTTACAAATTTAAGGGGAAACATAATATAACCCTCCTGTACTGTCTGTTGTTACGTATAATATACCATATGTGGAATTTATTGTCAACGAAAAAAAATTTACTGTTTTTTAACCCCTGTTACGGTTGCTTTTAACTTGAAATTATGATACAATAAAAACAGAATTAACCCCGCCAGGAGAAGTATAAATGAAGCATATTTTATCATCAATCAAGGAAGCATTCGGGTCAGTTATCCCCATTGCCCTGATAGTTTTAATACTTTCCGTATCCTGTATCCCCTTGGATGCAGGTGTCCTTGTGATGTTTATACTGGGAACGGTTATGCTGATTTTAGGTATGAGCTTCTTTACGGTGGGCTCGGGAATGTCAATGGAGCCGTTGGGTGACGGTATCGGTAAGACTATGAACAGAAAGAAAAAGATACTCGCACCGCTTCTTATTTGCTTTATCCTCGGCTTTTTTATAACGGTGTCAGAACCTGACTTGCAGGTGCTTGCAGAGCAGGTCCCCACCATTCCCAATTTAACACTTATTATCTTTGTCGGAATCGGTGTAGGTGTGTTTTTGAGTATCGCACTTGTAAGAAACAAAAAGAACATCCCTCTGCGGACACTCCTTACAATTTTCTATATTGCAATAATCGGGCTGACCTTCTTTGCACCAAAGGAGTTTGTCCCAACGGCATTTGACTCGGGCGGTGTTACAACAGGGCCCATAACGGTGCCCTTTATAATGGCACTTGGTGCAGGTCTTGCCACAAGGAAAAAGGGTAAGGGCACGGGTGAGCACAGCTTCGGTCTTGTTGCACTGTGCAGTATCGGTCCTATCCTTTCAGTTTTGCTTTTAAGTATATTCTTTAAGCCACAGGCACAAACCTCCCATTACGAGATAACAAGCGTAGTAACAACAATTGACGCCTTCAGGGAGTTTTTATACGCACTGCCCGTATATGCAGAGGAAATACTCGTTGCCTTTATCCCCATTGTACTGTTGTTTATAATCTTCCAGCTTATTACAAGAAGATTTCATATGCACTATATTATAAGAATGTCAGTGGGCTTTTTGTACACATATATCGGGCTTGTACTGTTCTTAACGGGTGCAAATGTCGGCTTTATGCCTGCAGGACGCCTTATCGGTTCGATGCTTTCAACAAGCTCCCTCCGCAGTATGCTTATACCCATAGGAATGTTAATGGGTTACTTCGTAGTATCTGCCGAGCCTGCGGTGCATAGTCTTAAACGTCAGGTAAGTGAAATAACCAACGGTGCAATCACGCAGAAATCAGTTGGTATCGCACTGTCAATAGGTGTATCGGTGGCAGTGGGAATTTCAATGTTGAGAGTTCTTACGGGTGTACCCATTCTGCCATTTTTAGTTGCAGGCTATGCAGTGTCACTTATTATAAGCTTCTTTGTTCCGTCCCTGTACACGGGTATCGCCTTCGACTCGGGTGGCGTTGCCAGCGGTCCTATGACCTCGACCTTTATGCTACCCTTTGCGGTGGGTGCGTGTGAGGCAATGGGCGGAAATGTTATGACCGACGCATTTGGTATTGTTGCAATGATTGCAATGGCACCCCTTATTACTATTCAGATTTTAGGCTTCTGGGAAAGACGCAACAGAATGTTGATGCAAAAGAAATTCCACAGCGAAATCAGTATGGTTGAGGACGACATACTATTCTTTGATGAGGAGGGTGATGGTAATGAATAAACGGCCCATGGTGCTTTTGTCCATTGTTGAACGTGACAAGGGAAAGAAGCTCATCAAAGAACTGGAAAACAAAAACATAAGAGTCAATTTTCAATGCGTGGGAATGGGAACAGCCCCCACGGAAATGATGGATATTTTCGGTCTGGGAACAAAAGACAAGGATATAGTTATAAGTCTGGGTCTTGAAGATATTGTCAAAGATATGATGACAAACTTCGGAGCGACTTTTGAAAGCCATTCGAAATATGGTGGACTTATGATAATTCTGAAAACTTCTGCGGCAAGCAGAATTCTGACGGAAATATTGGGGTTCAATATTGATACAGAACAAAATTCTGAAAAAGGAAATGATTCTATGAAAAACGAACATCATAACAATATGATAGTTATTTCGGTCAATGAAGGTTATTCAGACGATGTGATGCAGGTTGCCAGAAAGGCGGGTGCCACAGGCGGCACGGTTATAAAGGGCA
>JAZNVD010000086.1:0-7570 GCA_045592645.1 Candidatus Ornithomonoglobus sp.
GAGAATAACCGTTTAGACGCAAAGATTGATGAGCTTATGGAGGAGAACGGTATTAAGGTTGAGATTAAGAGTGATGTAATTGATGCAATCACAGCTGACATCTTAAAGACAAAGGCAGAGGACCTTATGCCCACAACAGCGGAATAATTAAAAAATACCACTCCTGTGAGTGGTATTTTTTTAATGCGGAGTGCGGAATGCGGAATTATGGAAGAAAATTGCTATGCAATTTTTAATATTTAATTGACACTTTTTGTTGGGTTTGGTATAATTAGGGTATTAAAGACAGGGAGGTTTCTTTATGATTAGATTAAAACAGGTATCATCTCTTGAGAAGATACTTCCGGAGATTGAACTAAATGCACGTGAAATTACATCCGTAACTGCTCTTATGGGCGAGAGATGTGCTTATCAGGTTGCATATAAGACAACAAAACAAAGAAGAATTTATGATATTAAAATGAATTCTGATATTGCAGAATTTGTTACGGTTTCAAAGGTTAACAACGTTCCTGTGTGTTTCCCTGACGGACCTGAAAACACCGACGACACAAACTATATCACTCACGGTTGTGCAATTATCCCCGACGTTCTTGAGCCCGACATCAAGAGAGTATGGTCATGGCCCTACTATAACTGTCTTTGGGTAAGTGTAGCAGAGGGTGCACCTGCAGGCGTACACGAGATAGAGGTTATTTTTGAGGACCTTGAGTATAAAGAGTCAATAAAGTGTCAGGTGGAAATTTTAGATGTAGAACTGCCGAAGCAGGACCTTATTTATACAAACTGGTTCCACGCAGACTGTATTGCAACACATTACGGTGTTCCAATGCTGTCAGAAAGACACTGGGATTTAATTAAAAAGTATATGGAGATGGCTGTTAAAACGGGTATGAATATGATTTTAACTCCCATTTTCACTCTTCCTCTTGATACAGAGGTTGGCGGTGAAAGACCCACCTGTCAGCTTGTTGATATTGAGAAAAAGGAAGATACATATATCTTTGATTTCACCAACCTTAAGAGATGGATGGAAATGGCAAAGAGTGTCGGTATCAAGTACTTTGAGATGGCACATCTGTTCTCACAGTGGGGCGTAAAAACATCTCCGAAAATTGTTGTTACCGAGAACTATAATGAGAAGAAGCTTTTTGGCTGGCACGAGAGTGCAACGGGTGAATTGTACCGCAACTTCCTTGACCAGTTCCTGCCTGCCATTGATAAGTTCCTTACAGAGAACGGCTATAAGGATATTACATATTTCCACGTATCCGATGAGCCTAATATGGACTTTTACGATAATTATGTTGCGGCAAAGGAAATGGTATCGGAGCATCTTAAGGATTATCACATCATTGAGGCTTTATCGAATTATGAATTCTACGAAAAGGGACTTGTTCCCAGTCCCGTACCTGCAACAAACCACATTAAGCCGTTCCTTGAAAACAAGGTTCCCAACCTTTGGACATACTACTGCAGCGGTCAGCAGAAGGATGTAAGTAACCGTCTTCTTGCAATGCCCTCATGGCGTACCCGTTGCCTTGGTATGCAGTTGTTTAAGTATGACATTGTAGGATTTTTGCACTGGGGCTTTAACTTCTATTACACCGCTTTTTCAAAACGCAGTCTTGACCCGTTTACAGAAACAGACTCGGGCGGTGCATTCCCGTCAGGCGACGCATTCTGTGTATACCCCGGTCCCGACGGTCCCTGGTCATCGGTGAGAGCAGAGGTATTCCTGGAAGGTCTGCAGGATTTAAGGCTTTTAAGACTTCTTGAAACTAAAATGTCACACGAAGAAATTGTGGCAATGCTTGAGGAAGTAAAAGCCATTGAATTTGACATCTGCCCCGAGTCAGAGGCTGAATTTATGGCAATGCGAAATGCAATGATTAACAAGGTTAAAGAATTATTCTGAACTTGGAGGAAAACATAAATGAGTATACCTAAACCTTTAAAGAGAATTGCAGATTTTGAACAGCTGGGCTTCGGTATGTTTGTCCACTGGGGCTTATATTCACAGCTTGAAAGAGCAGAGTGGATAAGACAGTTTGAAGATATTCCCTATGAGGAGTATAAAAAGCTTTTTAACACCTTCACAGCAGAAGATTTTGACGCGGAAAAGCTTGTGCTTATGGCAAAGAACGCAGGTTGTAAGTATATAACCCTTACAACACGTCATCACGAGGGCTTTTCCCTTTATGACACCTGCGGAATAAATGAATTTGATGCACCCCATTCACCTGCAAAGCGTGATTTGGTACGTGAGTTTGTTGACGCTTGTAACAAGTACGATATTATTCCTTTCTTCTATCAGGCAACTCTTGACTGGTACGACAGTGATAATTTTGACAATGACTTTGACGCATATCTTGAGTACATAAGACAGCACGTTGAGGTTCTTTCAAAGAATTACGGTAAAATCGGCGGTTTCTGGTTTGACGGTAACTGGTCAAAGAAAGATGCTGACTGGAAGGAAACAGAGCTTTACGGTACAATCAGAAAGTACCAGCCTGATGCTATTATTATAAATAACACAGGCTTAAGTGCAAGAGGTGAAACAGGTCATCCCGAGATTGACTCTGTAACCTTTGAAAACGGTAAGGTTGAGCCCGTAAACCGTGAGGGACATCCCAAGTATATTGCAGGTGAGATGTGCCACACGATTAACCGTCACTGGGGCTATGCAAAGAATGATTTTCATTACAAGAGCCCCAAAGAGCTTATCGAAAGCCTTTGTGCGTGCCGTAGAGCAGGTGCAAACTATCTTTTAAATATCGGTCCCGAGGCACAGGGTGCAATTAACCCCTTCCAGACGGAATTATTTAAGGTAGTGGGAAAATGGATGGACATTTTCGGTGAAGCTATCTATAACGGCCGTCCCTGCGGTGCAGGTGCGGACGGGGATGCCTTTATTTTAAAGAGTGTTGACGGTAAGTATTTATACATATTTGCTTACGATTTACAGACTCTTGGAGATGAAAATGTTACTCTTGGCGGAGGCCGTATCGGCAACCATTCATTTAATAAGGTGACAGACAAAATTGAGTCTATTGAATGGATGGATAACGGTGAGAAATTAGACTTTATCCAGGACCGCGGAATGTTCTGTGTAAACCTTACGGGAACACCCTACGGAACTGACTACTGTGTCCGTGTTGCAAAGGCGAAAATTGCAGAATAAGGCTTATAAAATTACACCCTTTCGGGGGTGTAATTTTTTTGCATTTTCAGGGTAAAAAATTGGCAGATTTGCTTGCAATTTTCTGTAAAATATGGTATAATTAATTATATATTTATGGAGAGCTGAAATTAAGGCTCACAGGAGGAAAATATGGCTAAAAAGTCAAAAGAATTACCCTTCGATAAATCTGCGTTGGACAACCAGACTGTAGTGGGTGTTGAACTTAATAATGAAATGAAAAAAGCGTATATTGATTACGCTATGAGTGTTATAGTAAGCCGTGCTTTGCCTGACGTGCGTGACGGTTTAAAGCCCGTACACAGACGTATTCTTTACAATATGTATGAGGACGGTCTTCTTTACGAGGCAGACTTCAGAAAGTCTGCGACAACCGTCGGTGACGTGCTTGGTCGTTACCATCCTCACGGTGATGCTTCGGTTTATGATGCAATGGTACGTCTTGGTCAGGACTTCTCGTTGAGATACCCTCTTGTTCAGGGTAAGGGTAACTTCGGTTCAATCGACGGTGACCCTCCTGCTGCTTACCGTTACACTGAAGCAAAGATGTCAAAGATATCTGCAAATATGCTTACAGATATTGAAAAGGAAACAGTTGATTTTGTTCCCAACTTTGACGATACAAGAAAAGAGCCTGACGTTTTACCGTCACGTTTTCCAAACCTTCTTGTAAACGGCTCAAACGGTATTGCCGTTGGTATGGCGCCAAACATTCCGCCTCATAACCTGACAGAAACTGTAGATGCAATCATTGCGTCAATTGATGACCCGATGATTACCATTGAAGAGCTTATGCAGTATATGCCCGGCCCCGACTTCCCCACAGGCGGTCTTATTATGGGCAAAAGCGGAATACGTCAGGCGTACCAGACAGGCCGCGGTAAAATCACACTTCGTGCCCACGCCGAGATTGAGGAATATGACAACGGCAAGCAGAGAATTGTTGTAACTGAAATTCCCTATAAGGTTAACAAAGCCGAAATGGAAAAGCGTATCAATGAACTGATGCGTGACGGCAAGATTGAGGGTATTGCATCAACACGTGATGAGTCATCAGAGGACATCCGTCTTGTAATTGAGCTTAAGCGTGATGCCAATGCAAACGTTGTATTAAATAACCTTTATAAATTTACTGAAATGCAGGTATCCTTTGGTATTATCCTTATTGCGTTGGTTGATAAGGTGCCCAAGGTGCTTAACTTAAAGCAGATAATTGACTATTATATCGCCCATCAGGAGGACGTAATAATCCGCCGTACACGCTTTGACCTTCGCAAGGCGCAGGAACGTGCACACTTACTTGAGGGATATAAGATAGTTATTGATAACGTTGACGAGGTTATCCGCATTATCCGTGCATCAAAGTCAATTGCCGATGCAAAGGAGCAGTTGTGTGCACGATTTGCACTTGATGACATTCAGGCTACTGCAATCGTACAGATGCAGTTGGGACGCTTGTCGGGTCTTGAGAGAGAAAAGATTGAAACTGAGTACGAAGGTGTTCTTGAAAAAATAGGCGAGTACGAGGCAATTCTGTCAGACCCTGCAAAGGTTTCTGCAATTATCAAAGAGGACCTTACAAATCTTAAGAACAAGTTTGGTGACCCTCGCCGTACAGAGATTGCTATCGGCGACATCAACCTTGAGGATGAGGACCTGATTGAGGAAGAGGAGTGTATCCTTACTCTTACTCACAACGGCTACACAAAGCGTATGCCCGTTGACACCTACCGTTCACAGAACCGTGGCGGTCGCGGTATTACGGGTGTAACAACACGTGATGAGGACTTTGTAGAGCATATCTTTACTGCGTCAACTCACGACAATATCCTGTTCTTTACAACCAAGGGTGTTGTTTACAGACTTAAGGGTTACCAGATTCCCGAATCATCAAGAACTGCCAAGGGTATGGCGATTGTAAATCTTCTGCCGTTAGAGAGTGATGAGAAAATAAGTGCAATGATTCCCGTAAGAGAGTTCAATAACGGCGAGTACCTGACCTTTGTTACACGTAACGGTCTTGTTAAGAGAACTGACATTATGGATTATGCACGTATTCGTCAGAACGGTTTAAGAGCAATTGACCTGGTTGAGGGTGACGAGCTTATATCAGTTAACCTTACTGACGGCGAGCAGGAGATAATGGTTGCGACACGCAACGGCCTTGCGATTAAGTTCAAGGAAAAGGATGCCCGTGCAATGGGCAGAACAACCCGTGGTGTTAAGGCAATTGAGCTTAATGACGGTGACTATGTAATTTCGGCTCTTATTGCAGAGGAGGGTAAAACCGTTCTTGCAATTACAGACGGCGGTTACGGTAAACGTACAGAGGCAGACGAGTACAGATGCCAGACAAGAGGCGGTAAGGGTGTTCTTACCTACAAGCTTACTGAAAAGACAGGCAAGCTTGCAGGTGTTGTATCAGCATCTGATGACGAGGATGTAATGCTTATCACATCAGAGGGCGTTGTTATAAGAATGCACGTTGACGGCATTAGTAAGTTTGGCCGTCAGACACAGGGTGTAAGAGTGGTTAAAATGGAGAACGGCACATCTGTTGTATCAATCGCACTGACCGAGAGATACAAGGAAGAGGAAGAAGTGACTGAGGAAACAGAAACCGCACCTGATGAAACTACGGAGGAGTAAGACATAATGAATATTAAAATTGAAATGGAAAACGGTAAGGTAATGCGTGGTGAGTTATACCCCGACGTTGCACCCATAACCGTAGAAAACTTTGTAAAGCTAATTGAAAACAAGTTCTTTGACGGACTTGTTTTCCACAGAGTTATTGAGAACTTTATGATTCAGGGCGGTGGCTTTGACGCCGTGGGCAATCACAAGGAGGCAGACTCAATCAAGGGTGAGTTTGACAGTAACGGTGTTAAGAATGACTTAAAGCATACAAGAGGCGTGCTTTCAATGGCAAGAACAATGTTCCCCAACAGTGCCTCAAGTCAGTTCTTTATTATGCACAAGGATGCACCTCACCTTGACGGTCAGTATGCGGCTTTTGGTAAGATTACAGAGGGACTTGACGTGGTTGACGAGATTGCAACCTGTCAGACTGATTATAATGACCAGCCTATAGTACCGCAAGTCATAAAGACTATAGCTTTAGACTGATAAAAAGTGCAGGACAAACAAAGCACCCTTTGAGGGTGCTTTGTTAATGCGGAATGCGGAGTGCGGAATTATGGAAGCTTTTCGTTAAGACGAAAAGAAATAAAAAGACAGGTACGGGATGATGGGCATTGTTGCACCCGGCAACGTAAAAACATAAAATGTTTTTCTAAAAACCCGTTGACTAAAACGACACAATATGATACAATATGATAAGTTTTTGAAAAAAGGTGGGAGTTCAAATTAAGACATTATATTTAGACTGCAGAATGGGTGCATCAGGTGCAAAGATTATGGGTGCATTGGTGGACCTTCTGGACAATCCCGATAAGTTTATATACGAGTTTAACAGAATAGGCATAGACGGTATTTCTGTAAGACGTATTCCCGAGGCAATGAAGGGGATTGCAGGCTCACAGCTTGAGTTTTCCCGTACGGCGTCAACAAAGGATGACCCCTATGCCGACGAGATTGATGCAGATGAGCCCGTAGAGCATTCTCAACCCAGACGTATCCGCCGTAATCTTGAAATGATAAAAGCATTTATAATGGAGCTTAAGGTTTCAGAAAAGGTTAAAGAGGATGCAATAAAGGTATACTCACATATTGCCCGTGAGGCGGCGGCGGTATACGACAAGGATATGAATTATATGACACTTCACCGCACAGGCTCAAGAGATGTTCTGGCGGCAGTTGTGGGTGTATGTATGCTTCTTGAGATGCTTAACCCTGACGATGTTGTTGTATCTTCAGTATCGGTGGGTTCAGGCTATACAAGAACAACAAGAGGAAGAATTCCAATTCCAAGCCCCGAGCTTCAGAGAATACTTGGGAATATTCCTTATGCCAACGGTGAAGTTGAGAGTGAAATCTGCTCCCTTGACGGTGCGGCAATTGTTTCAGTATTTGCTAACCGCAGCGGCTCAATGCCCGAGCTTACAAATGTAAAGAAGGGTGCAGGTTTTGGTATCCGTACATACAAAAACGGTGTAAACTGTGTTCGTTCGTATATAGGTGAGAGTGTTGCCATTTCAGCAGATGTGCTGACAGAGCTTAAAGCAAATGTGTATAACACTGACGACAGTGCAATTCTTGAGGTAAAGAAATATCTTGCTTCAATGGGCTGTAAGGATGTATCAACATCAATTATTACAGACGAGAACGGTAATTTCGGATACTGCTTAAGATGCGTTGTCAATGACGACAGAGCAAACTCCGTTGCAACGGAGATTATGCAGAAAA